>CAYHDD010000043.1:0-10589 GCA_964355195.1 uncultured Rhodoferax sp.
CATCGTCTTTCAGCATCTTGACCTGCTCACGCGCGATCTGGGTCCAGCCGGCGTCATTGCCGACCAGCGCAATCACCGGAATGCCGTGGCGCACAAAGCTGTCGAACTCGACCAGACCGTAACCGCAGGCACCATCGCCAAAGATGATCCAGACTTCGCTGCCCGGGCGCGCCAACGCAGCACCCAAAGCAAAGCCAGCACCCACGCCGAGGGTTCCAAAGGCGCCCGGATCAAGCCAGCTGAGCGGCGTGCGCGGGTGCAGCACATAGGAGGCGGTGGCGACAAAGTCACCGCCATCGGCAACCAGCACCGCTTGCTCTGGCAAGAGGTTTTCGAGTTCCCGAAAAAGCGCAATCGGGTTGACGAATTCGCCACGCGCCTGCGCCTGGCTGTCAATCTCCAGTTCGCGCTGAGCATCACTGGTGCGCAGTTTGGTCAGCCACGGCGTCCATGGGACGTCGGCGCGCACACCCTTCGGCTGTGCTTGCGCCAGGGCCTGCAGGAACAAGCCGGCATCACCAATCGCCGCAACGTCGGGCTTTCGATTCAGGCGTGCGTCCTTGGCGCTGCGGTTGGCAGCAATCAAGGTGGCGCTGCGCCGCACGTGCTTGCCGTAATCAAGACGGAAGTCGCACGGCACCCCGGCGAGCAACACGCAATCGGATTCGCGCAGCGCGTTGCGGCGCTGATGGCGCATTTGAAGCGGGTGACTCGGCCCCAACAGGCCGCGCGCCATACCCGACAGATAGACCGGGATGCCCAATTTGGCCACGGCCTGCGCCAAGTGCTGCGCCTCGGTTGAGAGCACCAGCGCCTGGCTGCCTATCACCATCAGCGGTCGCTCGGCCTTGGCCAGTGCCGCCAGCGCCGCCTGTAGACTGGACGCGCTGGCACGCGGTGCGGCAAGGGTTTGCACCTGCGGCGCGGGATAGTCTGCGCTGCCCTGAAACATCTTCCTGACATGACGATTCAGGTAGAAGCGCAGCAGGCGGTCCGCCACCGAAGTGCCCTTGCCAGCGGCATCGGCATACCACTGGCGAATCGTCGCTTCGTCGTACAAGAGATCCACCGGACACTCGATGAACACCGGCCCCGGCACGCCGGCCTGCGCCACGGCAAAGGCTTCATCAACGGCCGGACCGAGGTCGCAGACACGGAGAATCTTCTTGAACAACTTCACATGCGGCTCAACCAACGGGCGCTGGTCAATGTCCTGCAGCGCCCCGCGGCCTTGCAGCGCAGTCGGTGCGGCGCCGCCAATCAGGATCACCGGCGACTGTGCCAACTGCGCATTCTTCAACGCCGTGATGGTGTTGCTGATGCCCGGACCGGCGGTAACGGCCGCCACCCCCGGCAGACCGAGCAGGCGTGCACTGGCATCGGCGGCAAACACCGCGGTGGCCTCGTCTCGCACATCCACGATGCGGATGCCACGCGCTTTGGAAGCACTCAGAATGGGTGAAATGTGGCCGCCGCACAGAGTAAAAATAGATCCAACGCCATGCGCTCGCAGCGCCTCGGCAACACGGTCACCACCGTGGCGCCGGCTGTTTTCAGTTGTCACCGATGTTCCCTTCAAGCCCAGTGAACGCTGGCGCGACCGCCGTACCAGCTATCCAACTGCGGCGCCACCGTGGCTTCAATTCGGCTGCGTCTGATCTTCATGGTCGGCGTCAGCTGCCCGTTCTCGATCGACCAGGGCTCCGAGATCACCACCAGCATGCGCAAATGCTCATACTCCGCAATCTGTGCATTGACGTCTTTCAGCAGTTGCTCAAGTTGACTCTGCACACTGGAGCGCAGCACCCGGTCACCCAGCTTGGGCCGGATGGCTTCGGCCAGCACCACCATGCCATAGGCCGACACCTGGCCGACACCCGAGACCAGTGACAGTTCAACCAGCGGATGGGCATTGAGTAGGTTTTCTATCGGCGCCGGCGCCACGTACTTGCCCTTGGCGGTCTTGAACAATTCCTTGGCCCGACCCGTGATCTTGAGCATGCCATCGGCGCGCCGCTCGCCCAGGTCTCCGGTGCGAAAGAAGCCGTCCTCGGTGAACGAGGCGGCGGTCAGTTCGGGCTGTTTGTAGTAGCCGCTGAACTGGCCCGGTGACTTGATCAGAACCTCGCCTTCCGGGCTCAGTCGCACCTGGACGCCGGGCAGCGGCACACCGACGTAGCCGGGCTCGCTGAACTTCTCGCTCGATGCGTGCGAGAACGAATTGTCCTCGGTCATGCCGTAGCCTTCAAGCAGGTTCAGCCCGAGCCGCCGGTACCAGGCAATCAGGTCCGGCGGAATCGGCGCCGAGCCGCTGGCCGCGCTGCGCACCTGGTCCAGACCCAGACCTTTGAGCACCTTCTTGGCGACGAACCGCCCGAGGATCGGGATGCCGAGCAAACGATCCAGCTTCTTGGGCGGCATCTTGGCAAAAACGCCCTGCTGGAACTTGAGCCACAGCCGTGGCACCGAAATGAAGATGGTCGGCCGGGCACGTTGCAAGTCTTGCAGGAAGGTGTCGAGCGATTCAGCAAAGTAGATGTGTGCTTCGCCCGACACCAGCGTCGAGGCCTCGACACACGAGCGCTCAAAACTGTGTGCCAGCGGCAGGTAGGACAGCATTCTGGTTTCAAAACTGTCGCCCAGGCGTTCGCGCGTGTATTTGGAGAAGCCTTCGCCTGCGCGCGTGATGGCGCCAAAGCTG
The DNA here is from genome assembly GCA_964355195.1 of uncultured Rhodoferax sp. Taxonomy (GTDB): domain Bacteria; phylum Pseudomonadota; class Gammaproteobacteria; order Burkholderiales; family Burkholderiaceae_C; genus Rhodoferax. The sequence continues at coordinate 2,702 of CAYHDD010000043.1, forward strand.
CTCATGGCGCCCTTGGGCTGGCCGGTCGAACCCGACGTGTAGATCAACATCGCCAAGTCATCTTCAGCGCGTTGCACCCGGCCACCGATTGGCTCGGTCCGGCCGACGATGGCATCCCAGGTGTCAAAGTCTGTCTGAGGTGCCAATGGGAATGCAATGCACGGCAACCCTGCCGGTACGCCACTGACCTGATGGGGCCAGGTGTCGAGCTTGCCGACGAACAGGAGGCTGGCCTCGCTGTGCTGGATCACAAACCGAATGGTGTCAGCGGTCTCGGTGGGGAATATGGCCACCGTGGTACCCCCCGCCATCCAGATCGCCAGCTCGGCCATGATGAAGTGGGCACAGTTCTTTGACAGGATGGCAATCTTGGCGCCAGGCGGCAGGCCGCAGCTGCGCAGATGCGCCGCCATGCGCCGCGCCTGGTCCAGCGTCTGGCCCCAGGTGTAATCGACCACCTGCCCGCCGCCGATGGGTTGAGTCAGGTAGATCTTGTCGCGCAGGGTGACCTCGTGCTCGTAGACGTGGTCGAGAATCAGTTTCGATGCGGTCATGTGGACTCCTCTCTTTGGGCGCTCCATGCGCGCTGGCCCTGACTGTCGTCGCAAATCGGGCACTTGTCACAGGGGTTTTCCCGAAAGCGCACTGAGGCAGATCAAGCTCTGAGCCTGCTGCGCGCGCCCCAACGCGTCAGGCCCTCAGAGTTTGGCAGCCTGTAGCTGATCTCGCGTTTTGAGTGCTTCGCGGCGTGCGGCCAATGCAAAATCTTCGCCACCGGACGCATAGAGAATGGCGCGCGATGAATTGACGACGATGGGTGCCACGGTTTCACCGTCCAGCCCGCGCCAGCCCGCCCGAACAGTCGCCAGTGCATCACCGCCCTGTGCTCCCACCCCCCGAATCAGCAGTGGCAGATTCGGCGCCACGACGCGTACACGTTCAATCTCGGCCGGGTAGGTGGCGCCCACCACCAAACCCAGTTGGCCGTTGAGGTTCCACGGGCCCTGCGCCAACCGCGCAACGTGCTCGTACAGCAGGGGCTGGCCCTCAACATCGGCCAAGCGGTGATTCTGCAAATCGTCACCACCCGGATTCGAGGTGCGGCATAACAGGAAGGCGCCTTTGCCGTAGTACTTGAGGTAGGGCTGGAGTGAATCAAAGCCCATGAAGGGCGACAGCGTGACGGCATCGGCGCCGTAGCGCTCAAAGGCCTCTTTGGCGTACTGCTCGGCCGTGCTGCCGATGTCGCCACGTTTGGCATCCAGAATGACCGGAACCTGGGGCGCCGTGCGCCGTAGGTGGGCCATCAGGCGTTCCAGTTGATCTTCGGCCCGGTGCGCCGCAAAGTAGGCAATCTGCGGCTTGAAAGCGAGCACCAGATCGGCCGTGGCGTCCACGATGGCGGCACAAAAGTCGTAGATGCGTGACGCATCGCCCTGCATGGCGGCCGGGAAGCGCGCCGGTTCGGGGTCCAGCCCGACGCACAGGAGGGAAGCATTTTGGCGCTCGGTGGCGCGCAGCATTTCGAGGAAAGTCATTGGGCGATTGTAGGAAACCGCGCCAGGCCGTGCCTAGCTCGGCGCCATGCTGTCCCAGGCGCTGAGAACTTCAGCGACGTACATCAGGGCCGGGCCACCGCCCATGTAGACGCAGACACTGAGCATTTCCTCGACTTCAGCGCGCGTGCACTGGAGTTTGTGCAGGGCCTTGACATGAAAGCCGACGCAACCCGAGCAATGCTGAGTGACGCCAATGGCCAAAGCGATCAGCTCTTTGGTCTTGGCGCTGAGGGCGCCTTCGGCCATCGAGGCGCGCGCCAGTTGCCCGAAACCCTGCATTGCTTCGGACTGGGATTTTCGGAACGGCACCAGGTTTTGATTGATCGTCTGAATCAGCTGGGTATGGTCGAAATTGCTCATTTTGTTTCGTCCTATTTGGCTAAGTGTTGATGAAAATTGTGTGACGAGTGCCTTCAACGCGGCATCAGGAAGACCGACTTTTCCGTGATGTGTCCGGGTTGGTCAAGCGATTCGATCTCAAAGTGAATCGGGTGCGAGCCCGCTGCCAAGTCGCTCGTTGGGGCTTGCACCCTCACGCTCACCCAGCGCGCCTCGGTCGACTCGATCTGCACGACGCTGTCGGAATCCAGGCGCAAACCCGGCAAGCCCGATACGCTGATCTTGTAGCGCTGGGCCTTCTCCACGGCGTTCATGATTTGCAGTCGATAGACGTTTTCGATATTGCCCGAAGCCACCGTGCGCGCCATGACGCCGCGGTCTCGCACGACGTCAACCTTGAAAGCGGTACGCAGGCTCAGGCTGATCAGCATGGCCAGCACAATGCTCAGCAGGATGGTGCTGTAGATCAACACCCTCGGGCGCAGGATGTGGCGCAGCACTTGCTGCTGGTTCCAGCCCTGCTTGATGGCGTTGTCGGTCGAGTATTTGATGAGACCGCGCGCGTAGCCAACCCGGTCCATGACGGCGTTGCAGCCGTCCACACACGCTCCACAGCCTATGCATTCGTATTGCAGGCCTTTGCGGATATCGATGCCGGTAGGGCAAACCTGCACACAGAGGTCGCAGTCAACACAGGCGCCGAGTTTCAGTGCGGCCGGGTCGGCCTTGCGCGAGCGGGCGCCGCGTGGCTCGCCGCGCTGCGTGTCGTAGGTGACGATCAGCGTGTCCTTGTCGAACATGGCGCTTTGGAAGCGCGCGTAGGGACACATGTGTTTGCAGACCTGCTCGCGCATAAAGCCGGCGTTGCCGTAGGTGGCGAAGCCGTAGAAGAAGGCCCAGAAGGTTTCCCATGAGCTCATGCTCATTTGCAGGTACTGCATGCCGAGTCCCCGAATCGGTGTGAAGTAGCCGACGAAGGTGAAGCCAGTCCACAGTCCGATGACGATCCAGATCAGGTGTTTGCCGGCTTTGCGAGCGATCCGGTCAAGGTCCCAGCCTTGGCGGTCACGGCGCATGTGGGCCGAGCGGCCTCCTTCGACGAGTCTCTCGACCCAAAGGAATATCTCGGTGTAGACGGTTTGGGGGCAGGCGTAGCCGCACCACAGCCGCCCCGCTACCGCCGTAAAGAGGAACAGCGAGAGGGCCGAGATGACCATCAGGCCGGTGAGGTAGATAAAGTCCTGCGGATACAGCACCAGGCCAAAGATGTAAAAACGCCTGACACCCAGGTCAAACAAAACAGCCTGGCGTTGCCCCCACTCCAGCCAGGGCAGACCGTAGAAAATCAGCTGAGTCAGCCAGACCATAGCCCAGCGCCAGTTATTGAACAAACCCTTGACGCCGCGTGGGTAGATCTTCTGGTGCGCGGCGTACAGGGGGATCAGTTCCACGGTCTGATCTTGAGAGATGATAGGAATGACTTGGGGGGAACCGGTGTCCTTGCTTTTCAAGGGGTGTCCTTTGTTGACATGCGTTGCTGACTAATACCCCCGTGAGTATACAGGATTCTGGTTTTCACCACGCCATGTTGACTCAAATCGGCCTCTGGATGCGCCACGCGCAAAAGCTCAGGCAGCCCAAGCTTGACGCAGCCAGCTTTCAGCGCTGCGAACGCTCCATCTGCTGCGCGGCCAGGCACAGGTCAAGCCAGGCACGGCCCTTGTCCAGTGGCGTGCGCAACAGGTAACTGGGGTGGTAGCTGACGACCACCGCAATGCCCTGGTAGTGATAGACCTGCCCGCGCAGTTTGCCAAGCGGGATACTGGCAACGTCGGGCAGATCGCCCTGAAGCAAGGATTGCGCCGCGAAGCGCCCCAGCGCCAGAATCACTTTCGGCTGCAACAGCGCCACCTCACGGCGCAAGTAACTCTCGCAGCTGGCGAGATCATGCGCGTCCGGGTTGCGCATGACGGCCGGACGGCACTTCACCACATTGCTCACATAGGCCCGGCGCTGGCCACCTTTTGCCAGCACGGACACCCCGTCTACACCGGTGCGAGCGACACCGACCGCCTTGAGCATGTTGTCCAGCAATAAACCGGCCTGTCCGGTCACTGCCTGCCCGTGGCGCTCCTCCGTGTCATCCGGCGGTTCTCCCAACACCAGCCAATCGACCGTGCCCGGCTCGGCCGGCGCAAACACCGGCGCGCGCCGACCCGCACCCTGCTTGCAACGCTGGCATTGCAGGACTGCCGCATGAAGTTCAGACCAGGACCGAGGGCTCGCATCGACAAGTCGCTGGGTCGTGACGACCGGCTCCTTCTTCCATGTCGGCGCAGGGGGCATGGCCGCCACCGCCTTCCCTGCTGCGGGTGCAGACCTGAGCGTGGGTGGCGCCACCGCAGCGGACTGCGGCGACCAGACGCGCAGCCCCATTTCGCGCAACATCGCACGTCGACGGTTATCGAGTTCAAGACTCATGATGGAATCTGCTTTGCATACGCTGATTCTGACCGAATCACAGCCGCAGGCACATCACGAGCCCGTCTTCACGTTCACCGTGCGCGCCAGGGTAATAGGCCTTGCGCTCGCCAACCAGGTTGAAACCGCAGGCCCGGTAGACCTTGAGGGCGCGAAAATGGCCTTTGCGAACCTCAAGCCAAAGCGTTTGCGCACCACGCCCCCTGGCCCATATCGCCAGCGCCTCCAGCATCAGCCGGGCCCAGCCCTGACCCTGATACTGCGGGGCCACCGTGATGTTGAGCAAATGGGCTTCCTCGACGCCCATCATGGCAACAAAATAGCCCAGCACCGCATCGTCGGCCAACAAGAGTTGGGCTTGATAGCCTGCCTGGAGCGAGTCGAGAAAATTGGCTCGCAACCAGGGATGGGCGTAAGCCTGCGCTTCGACCTGGATCACGGCATCCAGATGCTGTGCCGCCAGGGGCTCAAACCGCGCCTCGACGGTACGCAAAACATGACTCAACCCCGGTGGGGCGCAAGTCCTCGCGCGAGTTTCTTTGGATAGGGACGGCGCGACGCGTTTGGTGCGGCCCGGCGCGGCGCTCACTGGAGTACCTTCAAGGCCGCGCGTTCCAGGCTGGTCTGCGCCACCTTGTCGCGCACATAAAGTGGCAGGGCGAATTCGGCCGACACGCCCGCGCCGCTGGCCAGCAGCCCCGGCGCCAAACGCAGCAGTGCGGCGGCGCTGGGCAGCGCGTCAAAGCGCTGCGCGCAAGCCACCGGTAAACGCTCGCCATAGGCTGCAAAGACATTGCCCGCCAAGGCCCAACCGGCCTCGTACGTCAGATCTTGCGGCCGGATCAGTTCATCGCTGCCAATCTGTTGCCAGCGCTGGCCCTGGTACTCAAACCGACCGGCATAGAGCTGATCCATGCGGGCATCGAGTAAAGCGATCACGCGCCAATGCTCGGCGCTCGCCGCGTGCTGCAAGCGCGCCTCTTCTGCCAATGCCAGCAGCGTGTCGACCGGCAACACCTGAATGCCGACCGCAAAGGCCAAGCCTTGCGCCACGGAGCAAGCACTGCGCAGGCCAGTGAAAGAGCCCGGTCCCTGGCCTACGACAATGGCTGCCAGCTGATTGAACTCAAGCTGGGCCTGCGCCATCAACGCCTGGATGGTGGCAATCAGAGTGACCGATGTTTGTGCCCCGCCAACGCCGCTGCTTTGCCAGAAGTGCACGCCGCCGGCGCCGCTGCGCTGAACCGCCACCGACATGACTTCGGTGCTGGTATCCAAGGCCAGCAGGTTCATCGCATGAACCCCTTGCGCGTCGGTGAAGTACGCCCGCCAAGCGACGAATCGCTGCAAGGAAAATGACTGGCTGAGGAACCCATGGGCCTCATTATCCGTGGCTCCCGTCAGGTCCAGGCAGCGGCGTCACAAAGTTCAACTTTCGCCGGGGGTTTACCCCGATTTTCCTGACATGTCTGGAACGATATGATTTCATGTTGGAAAAGCGAACGAGCGTTCTATTTCACATTTTTTGGCTCTTACAACCGGAGAAAACACAATGTTCAAATTCAAGGCTTCATGGGCCACGCTGAGTGCGGCGCTGCTGGTCGCGGCCTGCGGTGGGGGTGGCGACGGAGATCAGACGCCCAAGGTGGCGTTCACGTCGATCGTGACTTTTGGCGACAGCCTGAGTGACGTCGGCACCTACCGCGTCGGTCCGGTTGCCGCCTCTGGCGGAGGTCGCTTCACGGTCAACCCAGCCACACCCAAAACACCGACCAACTGGCAGGAGCTGATTGCGGCTCAGCTTGGGCTATCGGCCTCGGCCTGTGCCGCGCGTACCGGTGGTTTCGGTGTTGCACCAAGCGCAGTTGCCGGATGCCGGAATTACGCTCAGGGCGGTGCTCGCGTCACCGACCCGAAAGGGCCCGGCAATCCGGTAGGCGCCGGGTTTACCGGGGGGGCGCTCACGCACCCGGTCGTCACCCAACTTGACAGTTATGCGGCGGACAACGGGTCTGCCAACTTTAGTGGCAAGGAGTTGGTCACCGTCTTGGCCGGTGCCAATGACATTTTTGGCCTGACCGACCAATTGAAGGCGGACGCGACAGCGGCCGGTGGCGCCGCGTTCGCGCAGTCCTTGGTTACCCAAATGACAGCGGGAGCACCTGCCGCCAAACAGCTCGCCGCGAGTCAGGCGATCGGTTTGGCAGTTCAGACTGAGGCTGCCAAGGCCGGCAGCACGCCGACCAGCATCATCACGGCAGCGGCAACGGCCGCTGGCACCCACGCGTTCCTCAACAGCTACGTCAACACCGCAGTCGCCAATGCCGCAACGATCGGTGCCGCTGCTGGTGCCGCTGCCACAACCGCTGGCAACACCTACGCGGCCACCACGGGTGCTGCCAAGGCAGTGGGCGGTATGGTCACCGCAGCCACCACGCTGGCCGCCTACGTGAAGGACAGGATGGTTGCCAAAGGCGCCAAGTACGTCGTCGTGGTCAATCTGCCAGACGTGAGCCTCACCCCCATGGCCAACAAGGACCCGACCAGCAAGCCGCTGATTCTGGCCATGACCAGCGCTTTCAATGACACGCTCACAGCAGGTCTGGCAGGCACGGCGGGGGTGATCATCGTGGACGCCTTCCGCAACCTTCAGGACGAAGTGGCTCACCCGGAACAGTACGGTCTGAGCAACGTGAAGGATGTTGCTTGCGATTTGGCCAAGGTGAACGGCTCATCGCTGTTTTGCAGCGCAGCCACGCTGGTCGCTGGCGACCCCTCCCGCTACCTCTTTGCCGACGATGTCCACCCCACACCCTACGGTCACAAGCTCCAGAGTCAGTTGGTGTCGCGTGATCTGGCCAAGGCTGGCTGGCTTTAATTCTTAAGAACTTCAAGGAGAACCCCTATGAAAACCCATGTGAAGTTCCTCGCTGTTGCCGTCGCAGCCCTGGCCGCGGGTAGCGTTTGTGCCCAGTCCGCTGGCACCTGGATGATGCGCGCTGGCGCAACCAAGATCACACCCAGCAACCCCAGTGGCGACCTGAGCGCGCCGAGTTTCGTCACGCTCGACCCCAAGACGGGCGCGCGTGGCGATGGCAGCAAGACCAATACCGCAGCTGACACGCAGCCCGGTGGCGGCATCACCTACATGCTGACCGACAATATCGCACTCGATTTGCCGCTGGCCCTGCCGTTCAAGCACAAGCTCTACGGCGCTGGTGCCATTGCCGGTGTCGGTCAGATCGGCGAGGTGCAGGCGCTGCCCATGACGCTGTTCGTTCAGTACCGCTTCATGGACGCCAATGCCCGTTTTCGCCCCTATGTCGGTCTGGGTGGCACCTATGCCTATTTCTTCAAGGAACAAGGCAGTGGCGTGCTGACCGGGATGACCAATCCGGGTGGGCCGCCCACCAAGGTGTCAGTCGATTCGAAATTTATCATGACGCCGCAGATTGGCGCCACGCTTGCCATTGACACGAAATGGTTTGTCGATGTCTTCTATAGCAAGG
>CAYHDD010000044.1:0-10493 GCA_964355195.1 uncultured Rhodoferax sp.
GCGTTTGCTGCGCAAATTGTTCTTCATGGCGCTCAGCAGGGGCTGTAGTGTGTCACCGCCGATGCGCAAGGCGACACAGGTGACCAGGATGTCAATGATCAGCAGATGCAGCAGCCGGGACACCATCGGGCTATAGCGGTCATAGCCTTCGGGATGATCTGCCGCCAGATGAACGTGGCCTGCGGCTGCCAGCGGGGAACCGCTGGCCGTGATGACGATGGTGGTGGCGTGGTGTTTGCGCGCAATGTCGCAAGCGTCCATCAGGTCGCGCGTGCGCCCCGAGTTGGAGATGATCAGCACGCAGTCGCCGGGTCCGAGCAAGGATGCGCTCATGACCTGCATATGGCCATCGCTGTAGGCAATCGTGTTCAGCCCTAAGCGAAAGAACTTGTGCTGTGCGTCCTGCGCCACGATGCCGGAGTTGCCAACACCAAAGAACTCAATGCGCTTGCCATTTCGATAGGCCGCCACCAGTTGGTCTGCAGCCCTTTCAATGACCGCCGTACTGGCGTCATTGCGGTATTTCAGGAAGGCCGCTACCGTGTTGTCGATGACCTTGACCATGATGTCGCCGGTCTTGTCATCGGCGTCCACGCTGCGGTGGATGAAGGGCACGCCCTCGCTGACACTGCCCGCCAGTTTAAGTTTGAAATCCGACAGGCCGTCGTAGCCGACGCTGCGGCAAAAACGTACCACGGTCGGTTTGCTGACGTGGGCCCGATCAGCCAGTTCGCTGATCGGCAACTTGGCAAATCCGCGCGGGTCGCTCAGCACCAGTTTGCCGACCCGCTGCTCGGCCGGCGCCAGCGAAGGCAGGCAGGCTTTGATGCGTTCAAGCATGTGGCTGGCCCCCACGCTTGTCACTGCGTGTACTGCGCTGCCCCCCGAGGGGGCTAATTTTCCTTGGGGCGGCCCGGCGGAAAATTGCCCTTATCCGTGGTAGCCGCCGGGTCAACACTCTTCAGCCCAACAAAAACCATCGCGCGCGATCATGGCGCTGGACGCGCTCGGCCCCCAGGTGCCCGCAGCATAAGGGCGCAGGCCCTGAGGATCGTTGGCCCAGTGTTGCAGGATTGGCTCGACCCAGCGCCAGGCCTCTTCCTGCTCGTCGCTGCGCACAAACAGATTGAGCCGACCGTCAATGACATCGAGCAGCAAGCGCTCGTAGGCGCCCACGCGTCCGGTTCCGAAGCGCTTGTCAAAGTCCAGGTCGAGTTGCACCGGCGCCAGCGTCTGGGAGTTGCGCCGATTGTCCTGACCCTGCGCCAGCAGGTGCAGTTCCAGCCCGTCCTTGGGTTGCAGGTTGATCACCAGGCGGTTGGTCTGGCCGACTCTGGCATTGAAAATGGCGTGCGGCGCGGGCCGGAAGTTGACCACAATACGCGCATCACGCCCGGCCAGCCGCTTGCCAGTGCGAATGAAGAAAGGCACGCCGGCCCAGCGCCAATTGGAAATTTCGGTGCGCAGGGCGACAAAGGTCTCGGTCTGGCTATCCGGGTTGACGCCGGTTTCGTCGCGGTAGGCGCCTACCGGCGCGCCGACAATGGCGCCGCTGGCATACTGGCCGCGAATCACGTCCTGCGCCAGACTCTCTGTGGTCCACGGTTTGAGCGAGCGCAAGACCTTCAGCTTTTCGTCCCGAATGGCGTCGGCGTGCGAATTGATGGGCGGCTCCATGGCAATCGCGCAGAGCAGCTGCAGGGCATGGTTTTGCACCATGTCACGCAGGGCGCCGGTGGTTTCGTAGAAGGCACCGCGCTTCTCGACACCCAACTCCTCGGCGATCGTGATCTGAATGTTGGCGATGTGCTCGCGTCGCCACAGTGGCTCGAACAAGGCGTTGCCAAAGCGCAGGGCAAACAGATTCTGCACCGCCGGTTTGCCCAGGTAGTGGTCGATGCGAAACATCTGCTTCTCGCTGAAGACGCGCCGCACGGTGTCGTTGATCGCGCGGTTGCTGGCGAGATCGTGGCCAAGCGGCTTTTCCAGCACGATGCGCGTCCTGGCACTGTTCAGCCCGGCATGGGCGAGTTGCTCACAGACGGTGGTGAAGAGGCTGGGCGCGGTTGCCACGTACATCACCACGGTGTCGGTTTCTCGCTGTGTAATCAAGTGGCTCAGGCGCGCGTAGTCGTCGGGCCTGGACAAGTCCATGCGCAGAAATTCGAGCAGGGCGGCGAAGCGGCTGAACTCTTCTTCATTCGGACGTTTGTCCAGCTCAACGTTTGCAAAGCGTGAACAAATCAGTTCGCGGTACTGCTCTGTACTGAGGTCGTCGCGGCCGACACCGATGATTCGGCCGCCTTCGGGCAGGGTGCCATGGCGAAAGGCCTGAAACAGCGCGGGCATCAGCTTGCGCCAGGCCAGATCGCCGGTGCCGCCAAACAAGACAAGATCAAAACTCATGAGTAAAGTAAATGGGGTAGGAGTAAAAGAGGCTCGTCAAACGAAGCAAGCCGGGAAACGCGCAGAAAGCGGTAATGTAACTTAATTTCACGAAATTTTCAAAATCGTGTAACTTTTGTCCGAAACCTTGCTTTAAACTGGCAGGTTACCGTCTTGCCGGACGGTGCCTCATAGGAGTCGTCATGAAGAAGCAATTGTTGTTGGCAGCCCTGGCTTGCCTGTCGCTCGGTGCCTCGGCACAGGGGCAACTGAATGTCATTTGCTCGGTCCAGGCTGAGTGGTGCAACATGATCGGAACGGTTTACGCGCGCACCACCGGGACCAAGGTCAACGTCAGCATGAAGGGCTCAGGTGAGGCCCTGGCACAGTTGATCGCCGAAAAGGAGAACCCCAAGACCGACATCTGGTTTGGCGGAACCGGTGACCCGCATTTGCAGGCAGCCGAACTGGGTTTGTCGATGGAGTACAAGTCCCCCAGCCTGCCCCAGCTGCATCTCTGGGCGCAGCAGCAGGCGCAGCAGTCCGGCTTCAAGACCGTTGGTATCTATTCCGGCCCGCTTGGCTTTGGCTACAACCCTGAATTGCTCGCCAAAAAGAAGCTGGCCCCGCCGAAGTCGTGGGCTGACTTGCTGAAGCCCGAATTCAAAGGCGACATCCAGGTGGCCAACCCCGGCTCCAGCGGTACCGCCTATACCATGGTCGCCACCCTGGTGCAGTTGATGGGCGAAGACAAGGCCTTTGATTACCTGAAGGGTCTGCACAGGAATGTCAGCCAGTACACACGTTCCGGGACTGGCCCCATCAAGGCGGTGGCACGCGGTGAAACAGCGGTGTCGATCAGTTTCGTTCACGATGGTCCAGGCGAGAAGATGAATGGTTTCCCGGTCGAAACCATCACGCCATCGGAAGGCACGGGCGCAGAAATTGGCTCGCTAAGCATCATGAAGGGCGCGCGCAATCTGGACGCCGCGAAGAAGTTCTACGAATGGGCCTTGACCCCGGCAGCACAGGAAATGGCGGCCGCAGCCAAGCAATTTCAACTTCCTTCCAACAAGAGCGCCAAGAACGATCCACGCATCCCCGAGTTCAAGAAGATCAAATTCATCAACTACGACTACGCCAAGTACGGCGCCAGCGCCGAGCGCCGCCGCCTGATCGCCAAGTGGGAAAAGGAAGTCAACTCGCTGCCGCGATAGATGACCAAGAACCCCAACCAGGCGCTGCGCCTCTGGCTGTTTGTCGGATTGCTCGCCTACCTGGCCCTGCCCTGGTATGCCATTCAGGACACCGCCTGGTACAGCGTCTTGCCGCAAATCTTCGGTGGACCAGAAACGGCGAATGGACTGTTGCAGGCGCTGCTGCACGGACGCGCCTGGCTGTTGCTGGGCCTGCTTGGACTGCTTGTCGCCGCTGTTGGTTTGGTGGTGCCGGTCGGCCGGGCGCAGAGCAACTGGCTGATGGCTGGCGGCATTTTGGGGTTTGTGGGTCTGCTCGCCAGTGGCTTCATGATTGGCGCCAAGGGCTGGTCGTTTGCAGTGCTCAACGGGCAGTTCGGAGCGTTGGGCGTTAACCAGTTCGGTATTGGCAGTGGCGCCTTGTGCGCGCTGCTGGCTTTGCTGATGATCACTGCTTTTGGCACGGCGCGGCGCGGCTTTTTCAAGGGCGACCTGTTTGTGGCCTCGGCGGTTCTCGGCTGTTCTGCGCTGCTGCTGCTGTTCATTGCCTTCCCGGTGACCAAAGCCCTGTACGGCGCCTTTTTGAATGAAGAAGGACACTGGGCTTTAAGCGCCATCTTTGATCGCATCGGTAACGAACGCGTCTGGGGCCTGAATTGCCTGGTCGGCGGTGTGCGTTGTGGCGTGGCGTGGAACACGCTGTTCCTGGCGCTGTTGACGGCCACTGGTACTACCCTGCTCGGCACCATGATGGCTTTGCTGGCGGAGCGCAGTGCCGGGCCCCGAATTCAAACGCCACTGCGGGTGGTAGCTTTGCTGCCGATCATCACGCCGCCTTTCGTGGTCGGCCTGGGCTTGATCCTGCTGTTTGGCCGGGCCGGCGTCGTGAATCAGTTTCTGGAGTACGCCTTCGACATCCAGCCGACGCGTTGGTTCTACGGTGCTTTAGGCGTCTGGTTGGCGCAACTGTTTGCCTTCACGCCGATCGCCTTCATGATCATGCGCGGCGTCGTGCAAGGTGTGGCGCCGAGCCTGGAGGAAGCCGCGCAAACCTTGCGTGCCAACCGTGAGCAGACCTTTCTCAGCATCACGCTGCCCTTGCTCAAGCCCGGTTTGGCGAACGCCTTTCTGGTCGGGTTTATTGAAAGCATTGCTGATTTCGGTAACCCGATTGTGGTCGGTGGGCAGTTCTCGGTACTCTCAACCGACATCTTTTTTGCCATCGTCGGCGCACAGTACGACCAGGGCCGTGCCGCGTCGCTGGCCTGGATTCTCACCCTGTTTGCGCTGGCGGTCTTCGCCTTGCAGCGCGCTCTGTTGGGCAAGCAGAACTACACCACGGTGAGCGGCAAGGGTGACGCCGGGCTGCCGATGGCCTTGCCCAGCAGCGTGCGACGCGGTTTGAACGCGGTGGTCTATCCGTGGCTGGCGTTCACTGTGGTGGTCTACCTGTTCGCCTTTGCAGGCGGCTTTGTACAGACCTGGGGTCGCGACTACACCTTGACGCTGGGGCATTTCAAGACCGCTTTTGGTCTGGAGTGGAGCGGCTTTGGCCTGGTCTGGGCGGGCACCGCCTGGAACTCTCTTTTCACGACGGTCAAGTTGGCGGGCATTTCCGCTCCGCTGACGGCCAGCGCCGGACTCTTGATCGCCTATCTTCTGGCGCGCACCGAGTTTCGTGGTCGTGCCCTGTTTGAATTCGTCGCACTGCTGGCCTTTGCCATCCCTGGGACGGTGCTCGGCGTCAGTTACATCCTGGCTTTCAATGTGCCGCCCGTCGAGTTGACCGGCACCGGGCTGATCATCGTTCTGTGCTTCATGTTTCGCAATCTGCCGGTTGGTGTGCGCGCCGGCACGGCGGCGTTCAAGCAGTTGGACAAATCCCTCGATGAAGCCTCACTGATGCTGCGCGCCTCGACCGCCCAAACCCTGTTCCGCGTGGTGCTGCCCCTGCTCAAACCGGCGCTGGTGGCGGCCCTGGTCTACAGCTTTGTGCGCGCCATGACCACCGTCAGTGCCGTGATATTCCTGGTGACCGCCGAAAACGAGTTGGCCACGACTTACATCATCGGGCGCGTCGGCAATGGCGACTACGGCGTGGCGCTGGCGTATTGCACGGTGCTCATTATTTTGATGTCGCTGGCCACCGCCTTGATTCAGTTTCTGGTCGGCGAGCGCAAACTGGGACGGCGTATGGAGAAGACAACATGACGCATGGCGTTGAATTCAAGAATATCACCAAGCGCTACGGGTTGGATGCGTCGGCGCCGCTGGTCGTCAAGGGCATCAGCTTCGAGGTTCACAAGGGCACGCTGACCACCATTTTGGGGCCATCGGGTTGCGGCAAGACCACCGTGCTGCGCATGATCGCCGGACTGGAGTCGCCGACTTCGGGTCAAATCATTGTGGACGGCAAGGACGTCACGACGCTGGGCCCGGCCGACCGCAATGTGAGCATGATGTTCCAGAGCTACGCGCTGTTTCCGCACATGAACGTTTTGGAAAACGTGATGTACGGCTTGAAGATGTCAGGGGTGCCCAAGGAGGCGGCCCGCGCCCGTGCCAGCGACACTTTGAGGAACGTCGGACTGGTGGGCTATGACGAGCGTGCCCCTAGCGAGCTCTCTGGCGGGCAGCAGCAGCGCGTTGCGCTGGCACGCGCGCTGGTGCTGGAACCTGCGGTATTGCTGTTTGATGAACCCCTGAGCAACCTGGACGCGCGCTTGCGGCGTGAAATGCGCGAGGAAATCAGGTCGATTCAGCAGCGCTTGGGCCTGACCGTGGCCTATGTCACGCACGATCAGAGCGAAGCGCTGGCGGTGAGTGATCAGATCATCGTCATGAACGACGGAAGGATTGCCCAGCGTGGTACGCCGCAGGACATGTACGAACGACCGGCGAGTGAATTTGTGGCCGGCTTTATGGGTGAAGCGATGTTGTTCCCGGGGCAGGCGGACGATGCGCAGCGTGTACAGCTCGGACCTCTGCAAATCCTGCCGAAACAATCGATCGCCGCTGGACCCGTCAAGGTCGCTGTTCGACCTGAGGCTTGGCTCATCCACGCGGACGGCTGCACTGAGGCTGTCGGCCTGGACGCCAAGCTGCTCAAGTCGGCGTACCTTGGCAGTTACTTTGAGTACACCTTCGAAACGGCGCTCGGCAATGTCTTTGTGGTGTCACCTGAGTTGACCCGCGTGCTGGCGTTGGGATCGCAGGTTCAACTGACGCTGGCCGATCATGGCGTCTCGGTGGTGGCGGCATGATGTCCGGCGCTCGTGAATCGAACCCAACTGAGCAGGCAGGCGCACCGATGAAGCGCAGTGCCTGCGATCAGACGCCGGCCTGGGCGGCTCTGGGCCAGGCGTTCAGCACAGGCGGGAAAGACTTTGATGTGCGCCAGGCTTTTGGCTCCGATGCGACTCGTTTTCAGACCTTCAGCCAAAGCGCACCCCATATTTTTGCCGACCTGTCGAAGAATCTGATCGATCGGCAGACGCAGCAGTTGCTGTTTGCGCTCGCGCGCCAGACCGGTGTTGAACAGCATCGCGACGCCATGTTTGCCGGCACTGCCATCAATGGTACCGAAGGGCGAGCCGTCATGCATTGGTTGCTGCGTCGGCCAGCCAGCGCTGCGGCGCCTCCCGACTTCCTGCAGTCCCACCGCAATGCGCTGGCACAGGTTCACCAAACGCTGGAGTCCATGCTGCTCTACGCGCAGACCGTGCGTGCCGATGCAGACATTACCGATGTGGTGAACATCGGTATCGGAGGCTCCGATCTGGGGCCGCAAATGGCGGTGTTGGCGCTGGACCAGTTTGTGGTGCAGGGCAAGCGCTTTCACTTTGTCTCCAACGTCGATGGTCACGAGCTGGCGGCGGTGCTACAACGGGTCAAGCCGGAGAGCACCTTGTTCCTGATTGCCAGCAAGACCTTCACCACCATCGAGACCATGACCAATGCCCAGTCGGCCAAGGTCTGGTTTTTACGACAGGGCGGTACCGATCTGGCGCGCCACTTCGCCGCCCTGACGACCAACGTGGCGGCTGCCAAGGACTTCGGTATCCGTACCACCTTTGGCTTTTGGGACTGGGTCGGTGGGCGCTACTCCCTGTGGTCAGCAATCGGCTTGCCGCTCGCTATTGCGATAGGGGCGGAGCGCTTCCGCGAATTTCTGACCGGTGCCCACGCCATGGACGAGCATTTTCGCGGAGCAGCGCTGGAAGAAAATCTGCCGGTTCGGCTCGCGCTGATGGACCTCTGGTACCGCAACTTCCACGGTTTCAATAGCCGCTGCATCGCGCCCTATCACTGCGCCTTGCAGCGCTTGCCGGCTTATTTGCAGCAACTGGAAATGGAGAGCAACGGCAAGCGGGTCGACATCCAGGGTGAGCCCTTGAACTACCACACATCACCCGTGTTGTGGGGTGAGCCCGGCACCAATGGCCAGCACGCCTACTTTCAAATGCTGCACCAGGGCACCGAGGTCGTGCCGGTGGAATTTGTAGCGGTCAAGCGGCCGCATCACGACCTGCCCGGGCATCACACCCTGTTGCTGGCCAATGTGTTGGCGCAGGCGCAGGCGCTGATGGTCGGTAAAGCCGATGCCGGTGGGCACAGAAATTTCCCTGGTAACCGGCCCAGTACGTTCTTGCTGCTGGACGAGCTGACACCCGCCAGTTTGGGTGCCTTGATCGCTTTGCAGGAGCACCGCGTCTTTGTCACTGGCTCCTTGTGGGGCATTAACAGCTTTGACCAATGGGGCGTGGAGTTGGGCAAGGTGCTGGCCAAGGACATCGAGGCACGCCTGCGCTCGGGCGACAGCACGGGGCTGGACGCGTCCACGGCCGGGCTGTTGCAGCGCCTGTGCGCTGATTGAGCTTACGCGTCTGGGACCCGTCTTCAGTAGCCCCAAGCGCACATGAAGCATTCAGTGCAAATGCTGAGCTTGCAACAGGCACGCAACCTGCAGCTGGCGGCGCAGGGCTTGCTGGTGACGCCCACCAAGGCTGCCACGGCACTGGCGGTGCGCCGCTGCATCGAGCGCATGCAACTGCTGCAAATCGACACCGTCCATGTGGTGGCGCGCAGCCCGTATCTGGTGCTGCATTCGCGCCTCGGGCACTACGCACCCGAGTGGCTGGACCAGGCATTGGTGAAGGGCCATGTGGCAGAAACATGGGCCCATGAGGCCTGCTTTGCCCCGATGCAAGACATGGCGCGGCATCGCGCCTACAACGCTGGGGCGCGCCAGCACTGGGGACTTGCGCGCGGCCAGCGCATGAACGGCCAAGGGCGCGAGCATCTGGACAAGTTGCTTGCGCAGGTGCGTGAATCCGGCCCCGTGAAGTCATCCGATTTCGAGCGCAAGGACGATCGTGCCAGCGCCTGGTGGGGCTGGAAGGACGAAAAGCTGTGGCTGGAGGCGCTGTTTGCCAACGGTGAGTTGATGGTGGCGCGGCGCGACAACTTTCAGCGTGTCTACGACCTGCCCGAGCGCGTCTGGTCGGCCTTGGCGAAGATCGAGCTGCCCCAGCCGGAGGCCGTGCACACCGCCTTCATCGAAAAGTCGGTCATGGCCCTGGGCATCACGCAAGCACGCTGGATTCACGACTACTTTCGCCTCAAGCCGCGCCTCAAGGACGCTGATCTGGACTCGCTCGTAGCGCAGGGCGTCTTGCTGCGAGTAGGCGTGCAGGGTTGGGCCGTGCCCGGCTACGTACATGCTGCCAGCGCCAAGCTCTTGCGTCAGGCCTTGCGTGGGGAACTGCACGCTACCCATACCGCCATTCTGTCGCCCTTCGACCCGCTGGCGTGGGACCGGGAGCGGCTGGCGGCCATGTTCGGCTTTGAGTACCGCTTGGAGTGCTACACGCCGCAGGAGAAGAGGCAATATGGCTACTTCGTCTTGCCGCTGTTGCACCGAGGCCAAATGATCGGGCGGCTCGACGCCAAGGCACACCGAGCCGGCGGTGTGTTTGAGGTCAAGGGCCTGTTCCTGGAGCATGCCGTCGAGTTGAGTGACGAAGCGATGCGCGAGTTGGCGCAGGCCCTCAAACAATGTGCCAACTGGCACGCCACACCTGCAGTGAGTGTGACGCGCACCACGCCCGCCAGCTTGCGTCAACGCTTGCGCAAGGCGCTGTCTCTGATCCCGTCGGGCAGGTCCACCGCATGAACCTGGTCTTCGACTTTGGTGCGGTGCTGATCGACTGGCAACCGGCGCGCCTGGTGGCGCAGTACTTTCCAGAGTTGACGGTTGCATCTCAGACCGCTGAGGCGCTGGCACGCGCCATCTTCAGTCACGAGGACTGGCACGCCTTTGACCGAGGTACGGTGACGCAGGAAGAGGTCACCGAGCGCACCGCACGGCGCCTGGGTCTGCCCCACGCTCAGTTGCATGCCCTTGTGAACGGCATTGGTGAGCGGCTGACACCTCTGGATGAGAGCGTCGCCGTGTTGGTCGACCTGGTTGACAGGCGCAAGCGCCGCGCCGATGTAAGTCTGTACTATCTCTCGAACATGCCGGTGCCATATGCCCGGGTGCTTGAACAAACGCATGCCTTTCTGCGCTGGTTTGATGGCGGCATCTTTTCCGGAGATGTGCAGTCGGTCAAACCTGAGCCCGGCATCTTTCAGTTGCTGCAAACTCGCTACGCACTGGAGCCGGGGCGGACCCTGCTGATCGACGATCTGCAAAGTAACGTCAGCGCCGCCTGTGTCATGGGCTGGCAGGGCTTGCAATTCACCTCGGCGCAGCAATTGCGAAGCGATCTGGACACCTTGATCGGCTCCTGAGTCAGCTGCTCGCGGCACAGGCACCTAATTCCATTTCCAAATCATTTGTGTCTAGGCGCGAAGCCGCAGGCAGTGCTGACGCACGACAAGGCGAAGCAACAATGACACGGATGATTT
>CAYHDD010000045.1:0-6405 GCA_964355195.1 uncultured Rhodoferax sp.
CACGACCTTGATGGCGCTGGCCTGCATTTCGTAGGGCTGGCCCTTGGCCGGTGAGGGCACGATGACACCGGTGGCCTCGACCGCGCAACCGGCGGTCAGGTGCTGCACCTGGGCATAGTTGGCCAGCGTGCTGGGTGCCACGACCTGCACTGGATGAAAGCAGGAGCCGTCCGACACGTTGACAAACGAGATTCCCGCCTTGGAGTCGCGCCGCGTCTTGACCCAGCCCTTGATCGTCACTTCGGCCTCGGGAGATTGAAACGTGGTCTTGCCGGAAAGTACGTCGAGGCAGCTGACCGAAGAGGCATTGGAAGACATGGTGAAGCCCTGCGAATTCATTGAAAGATGACCGATGTTACCGGGTTTGAACGCGCCAAAGGCCCGCTGTCAGAGGGGCAGCAGTCCAAAAAACCCAGTTTCCGATGTCGCTGAATGGGGCTTTGGCGATGGTTTACGTGCGGCATGGCGAAATACGCTAAGGTAGCGTCATGAGACCTTCTTTTTGGCGCCTTGGCTGGCGCTCTTTGTTGCGTGACCTGCGTTCGGGCGAACTGGGTTTGTTGATCATTGCGGTGACGCTGGCGGTGGCGGCGTTGACGGCGGTCGGATTTTTTGCCGACCGGCTGAAGGCCGGCCTACAGCGCGATGCGCGCCAGTTGCTGGGCGGTGATCTGGTCATCGTCAGTGACAACCCGACGCCAGCGAGCTTTGCCGAGAAGGCGCGCGCGCTCGGCCTGGAAGCGGTGCAGACGCTGAGTTTTCCGACCATGGCGCGCGGCCCGGACAACCAGGGCGGCGGTGTCAAACTGGTGGCCTTGAAAGCTGTCGGCCCCGGTTACCCGCTGCGCGGTCGCGTGAGCGTTGCCGACCAGGCCGGTGGTGTCGAGACACCGACCCGAAGCATCCCGACGCCGGGTGAAGCCTGGGTCGAAGCGCCTTTGCTGGAGGCGCTCGGGCTGCGCATGGGCGACGAGTTGCTGCTCGGTGACAGCACGCTGCGCCTGAGCAAGATCATCGTCACCGAGCCCGACCGAGGCGCCGGCTTCATGAACTTTGCGCCGCGCGTGATGATCAACCAGCAGGATCTGACGGCGACGCGTCTGGTGCAACCCGCCAGCCGCGTCAGCTACCGCCTGGCGCTGGCCGGTCCCGACAAGAAGGTGGCCGACTTTGCAGCATGGGCGCCGCTGGAAGTGAAGCGGCAACAGTTGCGCGGTGTGCGCATCGAGTCGCTCGAAGGCGGGCGCCCCGAGTTGGGGCAGACGCTGGAGCGCGCCGAGCGTTTTCTGAATCTGATTGCACTGCTGGCGGCACTGCTGAGCGCGGTGGCGGTGGCGCTGGCGGCGCGCGGTTTTGCCCTCAAGCATCTGGACGACTGTGCCATGCTGCGCGTGCTGGGCCTGAGCCAGCGCCGCATTGCCGGCGCTTACAGCTTTGAGTTCGGCCTGGTGGGTTTGGGCGCCAGTGCCTTGGGCCTGCTGTGCGGCTATGTGCTGCACCACGTCTTTGTCGTGCTGCTCTCTGGCCTGGTCGATAGCGCATTGCCGGCGCCCGGTCTGTGGCCGGTCTATTTTGGTGTTGGCGTGGGCATGACGCTGCTGCTGGCCTTTGGCTTGCCGCCGGTGCTGCAATTGGCCCAGGTGCCTGCGCTACGTGTCATTCGGCGCGACGTGGGCAACCTGAAACCGGCCTCGCTCAGTGTGCTGCTGCTGGGCGTGGCGGGCTTTGCCGCGCTGCTGCTGGCTGCCAGCAGCGACTTGAAGCTGGGGCTGGTCGCGGTGGGCGGTTTTGCGGTGGCGGCGCTGTTCTTTGCGTTGCTGGCCTGGTTGGCGGTGCGCTTGCTGCGCCGTGTTGTGAGCGAGGCCAGTGCGCCGCGCTGGCTGATGCTGGCCACGCGCCAGTTGTCGGCGCGCCCTGCCTTTGCCGTCTTGCAGGTGAGCGCGCTGGCACTCGGTTTGCTGGCGCTGATCCTGCTGGTTTTGCTGCGTACGGACTTGATCGCCAGCTGGCGCCGGGCGACGCCACCCGATGCGCCGAACCGCTTCATCATCAACATCATGCCCGAGCAGTCGCAGGCTTTCCAGGAGGCGTTGCGTGCAGCCGGTGTCAGCAAGTTCGACTGGTACCCCATGATTCGCGGGCGACTGGTCACCATCAACGGCCAGGTCGTGACGCCCGACGCCTATGCCGATGATCGTGCCAAGCGCCTGCTCGATCGCGAGTTCAACCTGTCACACAGTGCCGCGCAGCCGTCGCAGAACAAGGTGGTGGCCGGGCGCTGGACGCCTGACGAGCAGGGTGCCATCAGTGTCGAGCAGGGTCTGGCGACGACGCTCGGGCTGAAGTTGGGTGACACGCTGGCGTTTGACGTCGGCGGCGCCCAAACGGTGTCGAAGATCACGTCGCTGCGCAAGGTGGACTGGGGCTCGATGCGTGCCAACTTTTTTGTCATGTACCCGGTCACGGTCCTGCCCGATGTGACGAGCACGTACATGAGCGCCTTTCGGGCGCCGGCCGGCGTCAATTTCGACAGCGCCCTGGTGCGCCGCTTCCCCAACATCACGAGCGTCGATATCAGCGCCAGCATTGTGCAGGTGCAGCGCGTGCTGGACCAGGTGATCGGTGCGGTGGAGTTCTTGTTCGGCTTTGCCTTGGTCGCCGGGCTGGTGGTCTTGTTTGCGGCGGTGAGCGCGACGCGGGAAGAGCGCGCGCGCGAATTTGCCATCATGCGCGCGATTGGCGCTACCAGCCGTTTGCTGCGCCAGGTGCAGCGCGCCGAGCTGATCAGCGTCGGCCTGCTGGCCGGTCTGCTGGCTTCGCTCGTGGCGACGCTGGTAGGCTGGGCCCTGACCAGGTACGTGTTTGAGTTCGACTGGACGGTCTCGTTGTGGGTGCCGCTGTGGGGTGCCCTGAGCGGCGCCGTGCTGGCCCTGCTGGCCGGTTGGTGGGGCCTGCGTGAGGTGCTGCGCCGCCCGGTGGTCGAAACCTTGCGGCGGGCGGCGCAGTAATTCCAATTCCAAATCATTTGTGTCTAGGCGTCGAGCCGCAGTCAGTGCTCCGGCACGGCAAGGCGAGACAACGACGAGACAGATGATTTGGAAGTGGAATAAGGCTGCTTCAGGCCTTGGCCGGCACCAGCAGCACCATCAGCGCACCAGCGCCGCCCTCTGCAGGCTTGGCTTGCACGAAGGCCAACACCTCCTGCTTTTGCACCAGCCAGCTGTGTACGCGGCTCTTGAGCACGGGCGCCTTGCCGGGTGAGCCCAGGCCCTTGCCGTGCACCACGCGCACGCAGCGCAGGCCCTGCTTGTTTGCGTCGCGGATGAACGCGCTCAGGCGCTCGCGCGCTTCCTCGCGGCGCAGGCCGTGCAGGTCGATCTGGCCCTGAACACTCCACTCGCCACGACGCAGTTTGCGCGTCACATCGGTGCCGATACCGGGGCGGCGAAAACTCAGCATGTCGTCGGCGTCAAGCAGGGTGCTGACATCGAATTGGTCGCTGATGGCCTCTTTCAAAACTGCGGCCTCGTCGCGCTGGTATTGCATGGTCCGTAGTGGCGCCTGCGGCTTGGTCAGGGAGGCGCGGCGGTTCTCGGGCAGCGGCTGGACGACACCGGCGGCGCGCGCAAAGAGCGCGCTCTCGCTCTCGGCCAGTTCCCTGGCGCGGCCTGCCGCGGCCAGTGTCTGGGCCTGCTGCAAAGCGCGGGCCTCGATCTCGCGCTTGAGTACTTTGAGCTCAGCCAGGGTGTTGAGCTTGCTGGGGCGAGCGTTCACAGCAGCCCTCGCTCGGCCATCGAAAGGGCTTCGCCGGGTGCCACGATGATGTGGTCGAGCACCCGTACATCGATCAGCGCCAAGGCAGTCTTCAGGGTTTGCGTCAGCGCTTCATCGGCGCGGGAGGGCTGTACCGTACCGCTCGGGTGGTTGTGTGCCAGCACGACGGCGGCGGCCTGATGGTGCAAGGCGCGCAAGACGACCTCGCGTGGGTAGACGCTGGTTTGGGTCAGAGTGCCGCGAAACAACTCTTCCATCGCCAACAGGCGGTTTTGAACGTCCAGAAAGAGCACAGCAAAGACTTCGTGCGTTTTCGCTGACAGGTGCAGTTGCAGGTACTGTTTGACAGCGTCAGGGGTGGCAAAGACGGTGCGCACCCTGAGTTGCTGCGCCAGCGCACGGCGCGCCAGTTCGAGCACGGCTACCAGTTCGGCGCATTTGGCGGGGCCCAGGCCCTTGACGCGTTTGAGGTCATCCGCGCTGGCGTGCAGCAGGCCGGCAATACCGTCGAAGCCGTCGTTCGGGTCCTGGCCCGAAGTCTTGAGCTGCATCAACTCCTGCGCCATTTGCAGCACGCCCTTGCCCTTGATGCCGGTGCGCAGCAGAATGGCGAGCAGTTCCACGTCGCTCAGGGCGGCCGCACCGCGCGCCAGCAACTTTTCACGCGGACGAGCGTCGGGGGGAAGGTCTTTCAGAGGCATGGGCAGAACTTTGGAAACGTGAACCAGTTTAGACTGTCGCTTGGCAGGCGGGGGCTTGTTGGACCAAACATCTCAACATAAGGACATCACCGACATGAAGCACATCGTCAAATTTCTCTTGCTTGTTTTGCTGGCCGGCCTTGCCGGTTGTGCGTCCATGGTCGCCAATCGGGGTGCCAAGCAGGTTGGCAGCGTGGTCGACTATCTCTACCCGAACGCGACGGAGGCGCCACAGCTCAAGGCCGGGGTGACCACCCTGCGCCCGCCAGTGCGAGTCGGTGTAGCGTTTGTTCCCGGAGGTGGGGGCGCAGCGGGCCTGCCCGAGGCCGACAAGCAGAAGCTCCTGGAGCGTGTCAAGGCTTCCTTCTCCAAGCATGATTTCATTGGCCAGATTGAGATCATTCCTAGCACTTATCTGCTCGCCAAAGGCGGCTTCAATAACCTGGAGCAGGTGGCGCGCATGTTCAATGTGGAGGTGGTGGCGCTGCTCTCGTACGACCAGGTGCAGTTCAACGATACGAATGCGCTTTCGGTGCTGTACTGGACCATCATTGGCGCCTATGTCATTCACGGTGATCAGTACGATATCCAGACGCTGCTGGATGCATCGATTTTTGATGTTCGCTCGAAGAAGCTGCTGTTCCGTGCGCCCGGATCGAGCCAGATCAAGGGCAGTGCCAGCATGGCGGGATTCAGTGAGCGTGCCCGCACTGCGCGTGCCGATGGCTACTCCAAGGCGGTCGATGATCTGATTCCCAAGCTGCAAACCGAGCTCGACAGCTTCAAGGATCGCCTCAAGAGCGACGCCACCATTGCGGTCGAAAACAAACCCGGCTATCGCGGCGGCGGCAGTCTGGATGCGCTTGGCTTGGCACTGGCCGGCCTGCTACTGCTGTTGGGCTATGCCAGGAGCCGTATTGGCTAGAGGACCGACGGGAAGCAGCGTCGTCGTCCTGATCTGCGTGGTATTGGCCGTCGTGCCCGAGACCGGTCTGTTCGCGTATGACCGCTCGGCCATCCTGTCGGGCCAGGTTTGGCGAGTCTGGAGCGGTCACTGGGTCCATTTCACGGTTCAGCAGTTCTTCATCGATGTCAGTGCACTGTTCCTGGTGGGCATGCTGGCCGAGCGGGAATTCGGGGCGCGCTCGACGGCTCTTGTCTTGTGGCTGGGCATGCCGGCCATTTCTCTGGGCTTGCTGCTGCTGGCACCTGATCTGCGGGAGTACCGTGGCGCCTCTGCTCTGGCGGTGCTGTTGGCGTGGTTTGCGGGGAGCGCCCTGTGGTTCCGGCTCGGCAAGCTTCGCCTCGGGCTGGCCGTTCTGGTGCTGGTCTGGACCCTCAAAACGGTGCTGGAGGCCATCGGATCGGTTTCGGATATTTCGAGCCTTCCAGCGGATGTGCGGGTCGCCTGGCAGGCGCATGCGTTGGGGGCTGTGATCGGCTGGGCCTGTGCACGTCTTCAGCTGAACCGGCAGGCCAGCCGACAGTCGCCAACGCGCGCGTGAGGGCTGGGAGCCGCCGGGTGCCGGGAGCGGGGCCGGGCTTTTACAATGGCACCTCTCTTTTCAGGACCTTTATGACTACCAATGCCGCTGGGGCTTGCCCCAAGGAAATCTTGTTGGCAGAGCCGCGCGGCTTTTGTGCCGGTGTGGATCGGGCGATCGAGATCGTTGAGCGCGCACTGGCCAAGTTTGGTGCGCCGATCTATGTGCGCCATGAAATTGTGCACAACACCTACGTCGTCAACGATCTCAAGGCCAAGGGTGCCGTCTTTATCGAGGAACTGGCTGATGTGCCGCCCGGCGCGACCCTGATCTTCTCGGCGCACGGGGTCAGTCGAGCGGTGCAGGAGGAGGCAGCAGCGCGTGGTTTCCGGATCTTTGACGCCACCTGTCCCCTCGTGACCAAGGTCCATGTCGAGGTGGCCAAG
>CAYHDD010000045.1:6415-10487 GCA_964355195.1 uncultured Rhodoferax sp.
TGGCCAAGCTGCGCCGCGAAGGCTTCGAGTTCATCATGATCGGCCACAAAGGTCACCCGGAAGTCGAAGGAACGATGGGCCAGCTCGACGGCGGCATTCACCTGGTCGAAGATATTGCCGATGTGGCCACCGTTGCCCCGGCTCAGACCGACAGGCTGGCGCTCGTGACGCAGACCACGCTCAGTGTGGACGACGCGGCCGAGATTGCTGCCGCCGTCAAGGCGCGTTTTCCGAGCGTGCGCGAACCCAAGCACCAGGACATTTGCTATGCAACGCAAAACCGCCAGGACGCCGTCAAGCTGATGAGTTCCAAGGTGGACATCTTGATCGTTGTCGGCAGCCCCAGCAGTTCCAACAGCAACCGCCTGGCGGAGTTGGCGCGCAAGCTGGGTACCAGGAGCTTTATGGTGGACAGCGCCGATGAAATTCAGACCACCTGGTTTGACGCCAGCCCGCGCGTCGGCCTGACGGCTGGCGCCTCGGCGCCCGAGATTCTGGTGAACCAGGTGATACATCGCATCAAGGCGCTGGGTGCAGTGTCGGTGCAAACAATGAAAGGTATTGAGGAAACCGTCAAGTTTCCCTTGCCCAAGGGCTTGAGGCCGGAGGCAGGTTGATGATGGATCGCGCCGAGATTGACAGCGCATTGCGCCGGTTGGACGCTGGTGGGCGGAACTTTTTGCGTCGGACCCCGCTCTTCAAACTGCCGGGGCAGGCGCTGGGCGTAAATTGCCGCGAGATCTGGCTCAAACTGGAGCACCTACAGGTTGGCGGCAGCTTCAAGGCGCGCGGCATGTTGAACCGCATGTTGGCGCACGACATTCCTGCCAGCGGTGTCATCATCGCCTCTGGTGGCAATGCAGGCATTGCGGCTGCGGCAGCGGCGCAGGCGATGGGTGTGGCATGCGAGGTATTTGTACCGCAGCTGGCGAGCGCCAGCAAACAGGCCAGGTTGCGTCAATTGGGCGCCAGTGTGGTGGTCGGCGGCGACGCCTATTCGCAAGCGCTGGAAGCCTGTTTGCTGCGTCAGAGTGCCACGGGCGCCTTGCTGATGCATGCCTACGATCAGTCTGAAGTGGTGGCCGGCGCCGCCACGCTGGCGTCGGAGATCGAGGCCCAGGCCGGCTTGCCCGACAGTGTGCTGGTGAGCGTCGGGGGTGGTGGCCTGATTGGCGGTGTGGCGGCCTGGTTTGAGCAACGCGCCAAAGTGGTGGCGCTGGAACCAACGCTGGCGCCAACGCTGTATCAGGCGCGCCAGGCCGGGCAGCCGGTGGACGTGGCGGTGAGCGGTGTGGCGGCTGATTCGCTGGGTGCCAAACGAATCGGAGCCATCGCCTGGGAGATCAGCCAACGCTATGTGGCAGAGGCGCTGTTGCTGAGTGATGCGTCGATTCGCGCCGCGCAGCTATGGCTGTGGCAGGAATTCAAGCTGGCGCTGGAGCCTGCCGCGGCGCTGGGTCTGGCCGCTTTGCAGAGCGGCGCCTACCAGCCCCGTGCTGACGAGACCCTATGCCTGATTCTGTGCGGTGCCAATCTCGATCCGAGCGTGTTGGTAGCCCCTTGAGCTTGGCTTGAGCGCGGTCGACCGAATTCAAAAATTACAATCGGAACATGCTAGACATAAACCTCCTCAGAAAAGACCTTGCTTTTGCGGTTGCACGCCTGCAAACCCGCAAGAGTCCGCAAACCTTTCTCGACGTCGACGCCTTCAAGGCGCTGGAAGCCGAGCGCAAGACGATTCAGGTGCGCACCGAAGACTTGCAGAGTCGGCGCAACAGCTTGAGCAAGCAAATCGGACAACTCAAGGCCAAGGGGCCAAGCGGGCAGGCCGAGTGCGATCAGGTGATGGCTGAGGTGGCCGGATTGAAGTCTGAGCTGGAGGCATCGGCGGCCCGGCTTGAGCAGATCCAGAACGAGTTGCAGACGCTGCTGCTGGCGGTGCCCAATCTGCCGCACGAAAGCGTTCCGCCGGGGTCGGACGAGCACGGCAACGTGGTGGTGCGCACGTGGGGTGAACCCAAAGCTTATGCGTTCGAGGTCAAAGACCACGTGGACCTGGGTGCACCGCTGGGCCTGGACTTCGAGATGGGCGTCAAACTGACCGGCGCGCGCTTCACCGTCATGAAGGGCCCGATCGCGCGGCTACATCGGGCGTTGGCGCAGTTCATGCTGGACGTGCAAACGCAGGAGCATGGCTACACCGAGTGCTATACGCCTTACATCGTCAACGGTGACACCTTGCGCGGTACCGGCCAGTTGCCCAAGTTTGAGTGCGATCTGTTTGCTGCCAAGAAGGGCGGTCAGGAGGGCGAAGTTCAGCCCGATAACACGGCCCTCTACCTGATCCCGACGAGCGAGGTCACGCTGACCAACTTTGTGCGTGACGAGGTCGTCGCCGAGTCGGCCTTGCCGATCAAGCTGACGGCGCACACGCCGTGCTTTCGCTCCGAAGCCGGGAGTGCAGGCCGTGATACGCGCGGCTTGATTCGCCAGCATCAGTTTGACAAGGTCGAGATGGTGCAGATCGTGCATCCAGACAAGAGCTACGAGGCGCTGGAGCAAATGGTTGGTCACGCCGAAGCGATTTTGCAAAAACTCGGCTTGCCCTACCGTGTCATGGCTTTGTGTGCTGGCGACATGGGGCCGAGCTCGGCCAAGACCTATGACCTCGAAGTCTGGCTGCCGGCGCAGAACACCTTTCGCGAGATCAGTTCGGTTTCCAATTGCGAGGCCTTTCAGGCGCGCCGACTGCAAGCGCGCTTCAAGAATGCCCAGGGCAAGAATGAGCTGGTGCACACGCTCAACGGTTCCGGTCTGGCGGTGGGACGCACGCTGGTGGCCGTGTTGGAGAATTGCCAGAACGCCGATGGTTCGATCAGCGTGCCGATCGTGTTACAGGCGTATTTAGGCGGTCAATCGGTCCTCGCTGCCAAGGCCAAAGACTAGAACTTTTCCCGGATCTTCTACGCCACGCGCCTGGCCAGAAACCTTGTTTTACATCAAGAATTTTGGTCGGTATTTTGACGATGCAAGGAGGATAATTGCGCCCGACGTGATGCTAGGTAGCCATGGGGCGCTTTAGTTTCGTGCCCTTGTGAACCGTAAAGGATTCGTTATGCCCGTCTGGTTGATCTACACACTTGTTTCACTGGTCGCCGTCTTGTCGGCGACGGCCTTGTTCTTCTTTACCGTCACGCGCGGCGCACTCATCATGCGCGGCGTGATGGACGACGGACACCACGACGCGGCGCATGTCTATCCGATCTATTCCAATATGCGCCTGATCCGCATGATCGACTTTCAGCCCCTCATCGCAGCGATTCTGCTGTTTCAATATGACCGGCTGGTGTCGGCCATCACGGACGGCCTGCAGAACATGAATCTGCGCAACAAGAATGTGCTCATTACCTCCTGCGCTTTTGGCAACGTGATTCCTCGAGTGGTGAATGCCGCGCTGGAGAATGGCGCGCGCCGTGTGCTGATTGCCGACATCATCAAGAATGAACTTGACCATGCCCAGGGCAAGTTGCTGATGCATGCCAGCAAGGTCGAGTTCCTGGAAGAAAACGCCGTGGCCATGAAACAGGCTGATGGTTCGGTGGCAGCCAATGTCATCTTCTTCCTGCTGCATGAGTTGCCGCACCATTTGAAGGGCGAGGCCTTGAAAGAAGCGACGCGCGTGATCGCACCCGGCGGCAAGCTTTACCTGGCTGAATTCCATCGACCCGATCTGTGGGTGCTGCGCGCTTTAAGCTGGACCTATTTCAAGGTCTTTGAACCGCTTGGTCTGGCACTGTGGGACACGCATGACCCCCTGAAGCAGCTTGAAGCCATGGGCGGTTTCACATGCGAACGGCGCACCGTGTTTTTCGGCAATTTCCAAATCATTGTGGCGACGAAGAACAAAGCTTAATCATTGCGGGACAGATCTTCAGCTCTGTCCCCAACACGAAACGGGAAGTTGGAGGTCCGCCTTGCGGGACAGACCCCAATCACCATAAAAAAACCCGGCTCTAAGGCCGGGTTTTTTGCGCAGCTGCGTTTTACTTCAGCTTGATTTCCTTGTAGTCCA
>CAYHDD010000046.1:0-8541 GCA_964355195.1 uncultured Rhodoferax sp.
GATTGCGCTGGTCACGCTACGCGGCACCTGGGGCTGGACGCTCTTTGGCCTGAGTTGGGGGCTGGCGCTGTTCGGAATTGTGCAGGAAATGACACTCGGGCGCTACACGCGCCGCCTCTCCATGGCGCTGTATCTGCTGATGGGGTGGTTGGTCGTGATTGCCATCAGACCCCTGATCCAGGCCATGCCGGTGCCGGGCCTGGTGTGGCTGGTCGTGGGCGGCCTCATCTACAGCCTGGGCATTTACTTCTACATCCACGGCGAGCGCCGCAAACATTTCCACGGCATCTGGCACCTGTTTGTCCTCGGCGGCAGCTTCTGCCACTTCATCTGCATGCTGCTCTACGTGGCTTGAAGCGCCCCTGACAGCGCACCGAGTGAGGGCATCGGTCTTCCCGGGTCGGTCAGCTTATTACTTCACTGCCGCGCAACCGACTGGCCACAAAACCAAGGCACAGCGTCGCCAGGACAACGCATACCAGCAGCGGCACGACAAGTTGTTCCGGCGTGAAACTCTCGCCCTTGAGCACGCGCAGCAGCAAGGTGTTCTGCGCCAGCGCCGGCACCCACAAATGCCAGGGTTCTTCACCCGTCTGGTTGAACATCGACACCAGCGGCAGCAGCGACACCGCCAGCATCACCACGGTGCTGTTTGCCTGCGCCTCCTTGACGCTCTTGCAGCGAATCGCTACCGCCATCAGCAGCGCGGAAATGGCCGCCGCAAATGGCAGCAAGACCACCAGGAAGAGCCCCACTTCGGGCCAACCGAACTGGAACATGGCTTGCAGGCTATCGCTGCGCAACAGCCATTGCCCGGGCACAAAGCTGACGCAGCTCAGCACCGCGATGAACATGCTCACCGCCGCCACCGCCCCCCACTTGCCCAGTACCAAAGCCATGCCCGTCACCGGGTTCATCAACAGAGGTTCGAGAGAGCCACGCTCGCGTTCGCCAGCGGTGCTGTCCAGGGCCGCATTGAGCGCGCCGGAGACCACCGCGAGCAGCACAAAGAACGACAACATGCCGGTCAGCTGCGCTGCCCGCGATTGCGTTCCAGCCAGATCACGCTCCTGCACTTTCATGGCGGACAGCAACTCGACCGACACGCCGCGCGACGCCAAGCCCAGCGTCGCACGTTCGTTGTTGAAGCCGCGCAACAGCTCCAGGATCGGTCGCACACCGGAGGAGCTCTGCTTGTTGGCGCTGTCGCTCACCAACTCCAGCTCGGGCAGTTCACCGCTCTGGAGCCTGATCTCGAAGTCCGCGGGAATCACCAGAACCGGGTCACCCAGTTTTGAAGTCCGAATGAGTTGCTCGTAGTCACTCGGTGCTTCCTTGATGCGCCAGGTTTGGCGCTGCAGGTAGTTTTGCAGGCTCGGTGCCTGCGCCATGTTGACGACCACAATTTCGCGCTGCTCGGCCTTGTCTTCGAGCTTGGCAATCAGCCCGGACAACAGCATCAGCATCATCGGCCCCATCAGCACGCTCGATGCCAGCACGACCAGCAGCGTGCGACGATCCCGCGCGGTGTCGAGCAGTTCCTTGCGAAATATGGTCCATGCAAGGTACAAGGATTTCATGCCGGGCTCCCTTCAGTTGCGCTCAGTGTTAAAGGCGCGAAAGCCAGCTTGACGAAGGCCTCTTCAAAGTCCTGTTCATCGGTACGTTGCAGCAAATCAGCCACGCTGCCACTGGCCACGCTGCACCCGTGCGCCACCACCACCACGCTGTCACACAGGCGCTCAACCTCCTGCATGATGTGGGTCGAGAAGATGACGCACTTGGAGCCGCCCTCAGGTGTGCGCAGAAAGCGCAGGATGTCGCGCAGAGCTCGCGTCGCCAGCACATCCAGCCCATTGGTGGGTTCGTCCAGAATAATGTGACTGGGGTCGTGCACCAGGGCTCGGGCCAGCGCGGTCTTCATGCGCTCGCCCTGGCTGAAGCCCTCGGTGCGGCGCTCCAGCAAGGACTGCATGTCGAGCATCTGTGCCAGTTGCTCGGCGCGCGCATGGGCAACGTCAAAAGCCATGCCCTGAAGCCGACCGAAGTAGACGATGTTCTCGCGCGCACTCAGACGCGGGTAGAGTCCCCGTGCATCGCTCAGCACCCCCATGCGCGCTACGGCGGCCTGCGGCGCCAGCGCGACGTCAATGCCGTCCACCGTCATGCGCCCGGAACTCGGAGAAATGAGCCCGGCGAGCATGCGCAGCGTGGTCGTCTTGCCCGCACCGTTGGGGCCAAGCAAGCCGGTGATGTGCCCGTCGGGTGCGCTGAAGCTGACATCGCGCACGGCGTGGACCTGCGCTGCGGCCTTGCGCTTGAAGGAAAAGGCTTTGAGGGAAAGGGCAGCCGTGGCCGCTCGCGGCACATCAAAGCTGCGGGCCAAATGTTCAACCTGGATCATGTCGCCCCCTGCGCTATTTTGCGAACCGGTACGAAAGCCGGTGGACGTGGAATGGCTGTCGCACAACTGGCGTCCAGTGCCAAGGCAGCGGCGTCCTCGGCGGCATTGATAAAGCGAAACAGCACCTCATGCATGCAGCCCAGGCTCATCACGCCGTGGCCTGCGTTGGCAACGACCACGTGCTTGGCGTTGGGGCCGAGCGCCTTGGACACGCGCGCGCCGTGGTGCGGCGGTGTGACCGGGTCGATACCGCCACTGAGCACAAGGACCGGCGCCGCGCTGGCGCTCACCGAGTAAAAAGCCTCAGGCACCTCGCCACGTGGCCAGTAGCTGCAAATTTGAATGTAGCGTTGGGCGAAGGCATGGCCAAAATCGGCACCCGACGCTGGCGCCTTGGCCAGGCGCGGCGCGTCTTCCGCGCAGACCACCGAGAAATGCATGCCCTCGGCCAGGCGTGTGTGGCCGCGCTCGGCAAGCACGGCGCTCAGACCGAGCAGGGCATCAAAGCGGCCGCCTGCGGCCTGTTGCACTGCGTAGGGCAATGCGGCTGCCAGGGCAGGTGCGTACAAGGGACCTCGCACCGCCTCAAGCAGGGCGTCACGCGTCAGCAGCACGCGCTGCGCGTCGCCGCTGAGCGGGTGGGTCAAGGCCACTTCCCGCGGCAGACTGGCCAGCAGTGTGGCCCAGTCAGAGCGCAGACTTGGGTAGCTGCGCGCACAAGCGGCCTCAGCCTCACAGGACAGTAATAGAGCGTTGAGTGCTGCCTGGCTGTCGGGCGAGACACTGGCGGGCAGCACCATGTCGGGGGGCGCCACACCGTCGATCACACTGCGCCGCACGCTGGGGCCAAATTGGCGCATGTACTCCAGCGCCGCGCGCGTACCGTACGAAGCGCCGATCAGGTTGACGGTGGTAGCGCCCAAGGCCTGCCGCACTGCGTCCACGTCCTGCATCGCCAGCGTGGTCGTAAAGAAACGCAGGTCGCCATAGGGCAGCTTTTGCAGCTCGGCCAGGCACTGGCGCTGGCGCGCGTCGCGGCGCTTTTCATCGAGCTGCTGGGCCAGGCTGGCAGTGCGGTCATCGGCACACATCAGAGGCGCCGACTTCCCCGTGCCGCGCTGGTCCACGAACACCAGGTCGCGCCGGTTGTTCAGTCGGCGCATCTGCTCCATGACCGCCGGCGCGACCGAAATTGCGCTTTGCCCTGGTCCACCGGCCAGCAGAAACACCGGGTCGGGTAGCTTGCGCCGCGCCAGAGCCGGCACAACGACGTAGTGGATGTCGATCTTGGCGCCCGTCGGTCGGGTCGGGTCGAGCGAGCGCTGCAAGACGCCGCATTGCACCTCGGTCTTGATGCCGACGACGCGGCAGGGCTTCAAATTCGCGGTTTCCGAAGCTGCGCTCGGTGCGCTCTGCCCTAGGGCGAAGCAGACCGGCAGCAAGAGTCGCCAGGGGTGTTTCATGGCTTGATGTGGTTTGTGACAACAGCTTCTAGTATGCCTTGTTGCTAACCGTTTTGCAGTCCACGCCGCTACGCAACAATGATGGAATGAAATTGACGGCCGTGATTCGGATGGCGCGGCCTGAGCTTGCCGTTGGCTTTCGGAATAAGCACTCTTCAGCCATATCCTTACCTCCATGAACGCTCCGGTTGCTTCCGGCTGGAGCCGTGGCAATGGGCAGGCGCGGCGGTGCTTGTGGCATTGATCTTGGGACGACCAGTTCTGAAGGTCGAGCGTCTCATGTGACTTGAAGAGTCAACTACCAAGCGATAATCGCCGGATGAAGAGCAAGGATAGTCAGACTGGAACGGTCTATGTCGTAGATGACGATCCGGCCGTGCTGAAGATGCTGGAGGCAATGATCGCCACTCTGGGCGTGGAGGTTCGAGTTTTCGCCTCCGCAAGAGAGTTCCTGGATCAGTACCGTCCAGCGCCAATTGCGTGTCTGGTATGTGATCTGCGCATGCCCGATATTGACGGTGTCGAGTTGCAAAAGCGTCTCAAGGCTGTTGGTGCCCCGTTGCCAATGATCTTCCTGACCGGCTTTGCTGAAGTGAGCGTGGCTGTGGAGGCGATGCGCCAGGGCGCGCTTGATTTTCTGGAAAAACCGTTCAGTGCCCAAGCCCTGCTGGCAAAGATCCAGTCCGGGCTCGACAGAAGCAAGAGCCAATACGCCCAATGGCGCGAGGACCAGGCCAAACAGGCACGCGTGGCATTGCTCACGCCCAGGGAACGCGCGATCGCGCGTTTGGTTGTGGACGCAAAGTCGAGCCGGGAGATTTCAGAAATGCTGCACGTGAGCGTGCGCACGGTAGAGAACCACCGGACACGGATTCTGGAAAAGTTGCATGTCGATTCGACCGTTGAGCTGGTCAAACTGTTTCTATAGATGGGTCTTCGGATCGAGGTGCCTGGTAACGGCCTCAACAAGAATCTTTGCTGGCACCGGCTTCAGAAGAAGCTGGCGCAGGCCGATTTTGAGCGCCGTCTCCTCGTCGATTGAAGCGCTGTATCCGGTGCTCATGATGATCGGAATATCGGGTCGCAGTGCGAGCATCGCACGCGCAAGATCGGTGCCAATCAGATCCGGCATGGTCTGGTCGGTAATGACCATGTCCACGCAATAGGGGTTGGTCTGAAACAGGCGCAGCGCCTCAGCGGAACTGGTCAACCCCGTCACCGTGCATCCGATCTTCTCCAACAGCTCCGTAAAGACGGCGACGATCACGGCTTCGTCGTCCACCACCATCACATTGGCGAAAACGTGAATATCCTCGGTTGGTAATTCAAGGTTTTGGGTGATCGGCACGTTGTTCAGCCTCTGGGCTGGTAAATAGATAATGAACTCGGTTCCGACACCAGGTCCGGTGAAAATCTCGATATGCCCTCTTGCCGAGTGAACGATACCGTGCAACACCGTCAGTCCCAATCCGCTTCCGGTGCCCACCGCCTTGGTCGTAAAGAAAGGATCAAAAATCTTCAATCGGTTCTCGGGTGAAATCCCGACACCGTTGTCCCGCACAGAAATCGTCAGGTAACTGCCGCAGAACGCTTGATGACAGGATTCGCAGTGCCTGGCTGAGTCCATGGTGATGGCGCCGACGTTGACCTCGATCGTTCCGACCCCCTCTATTGCGTCACGCGCATTGATTCCAAGGTTCATCAATATCTGATGCAGTTGCACCGCACCGATCAGGGCCTGCGGCAAATCGTTGGCGATCTCCGTCTTGATCGTGATCGAGCTCGGCATGGTCGAATGCAGGAGCGTGACTACTTCTTTCACGATCGGTTTGACCACCGTCGCTACGGTAACCGGCTCCTCTCGACGACTGAATGAGAGAAGCTGTTGAACCACCTCCTTGGCGCGGATGCCAGCCTTCAGGATTTCAAGCAAATAGCCACGCAACTTTGGGTTCTGCTGCATATCAGATGACATCTGCATGAGCTCGGCATAGCCAAGAATGGAGGCGAGTATGTTGTTGAAATCGTGGGCGATACCCCCCGTGAGGTGGCCGATCAGTTCCATCTTCTGGGCTTGCTGCAGCTGCCGTTCAAGGGCGCCTTGCTCCTGCTCCTTGTGGATGCGCTCGGTGATGTCGCGGTGATAGCACAGAGCGCCAAAGATCTTGCCATGCGAATCACGCATCGGCGTCTTGAAGGTGTCAAAAGTCTTCGTTTCACCAGATTCAGTCACTACCTTGTCATACGGCAAATGAATCGACTCGCCACGAAAAACCGCCGCGTCATAGTCGTGCAGGCCCAGGATGCCATCCTGGGGACTGCCCAGGCACCAGGCATGGGGCAGAAAGTCGGAATCAAGACGACCGATCATGGCCTCGGGAGACTGATTGAAGGTTCTTGCAAAAGGCTCATTGACGAGCATGAAGCGGTAATCCTGATCCTTCACAAAAATCCAGTCCGGGGTCGAGTCGATCGCCGCCTGCAGCAGCACCTTCGATTGCAAAACCGCTTCGGCCTTGCGAATTTGCTCGGTGATGTTTTCCTTGATGGCGAGGTAGTGGGTAATCTGTCCATCACTCTGGCGCACCGGTGACACGTTGATCGACTCGGTATAGAGTTCGCCATTCTTTCGCCGGTTGATAAATTGACCTTGCCAGGTATCACCCCGGCCAAGTACTTCCCACATCTGGATGAAGGTTGCCACTGGCGTCAGTCCGGATTGCAATATTCGCGGGTTCTGTCCGATCGCTTCCTCGGCGCTGTAGCCGCTGACCTCGCAGAAGGCCCGGTTGACGTACTCGATACAGGCGTCCTTGCTGGTGATCACCACGCTCTGGGAGGTTTGATCCATTGCCTGAGCGAGCTTGAGCAACTGTCCCTGGGCTGCTCGAAGATCGGTAACGTCACGCGCGGTCGAGTACCTTACCTCGCGCGACGGGTCGGCAACAGCACGCCATGACAGAGCCCGGACCGATCCGTCCTTGCAGCAATAACGGTTCTCAAAATCAAGCGTCACACTGCCCTGCAGCTGCCGTTGAACTTCGTTTTGCGATGCCTTGCGGTCTTCGGGCAGGATGAATTCTATAAAGGGCCGCGCCATCAACTCGGCCTCGGAGTAGCCAAGCACCCGGGAGAAAGCGCGATTGACCCGCCTGAAGTAGCCATCCTGCCCGGTGATGGCCATCATGTCGTGGGAAAGCGAGAAAAAGGTCTCGAACAGCTCAAGCTCCAATCTGGCCTGCTTGCGCTCAGTGATGTCCAGGCAAGTTCCGACGTAGCCCCTGAATTCGCCATCGTCATCAAACCTTGGGTTCCCAGCATCGAGCACCCATCGCAGTTGCCCGTCATGGCGCCGGAATCGGTACTCCAGGAAGAATGGTTTGCGGGCCTCAAAATCGCTGACATAGTTCGCAGTGCATGCATCGAGATCGTCCGGATGGATGCCAGTTGTCCAGCCCTGACCCAACTCCTCTGCCATGCTTCTGCCGGTAAAGTCCAGCCAGGTCTTGTTGACCCAGATGCACTGCTTGTCGATGTCGGTGGCCCAGATCATGGCGGGCGACAAGTCGCTAATGAAGCGAAGACGCTCTTCGCTTTCACCAAGGGCTTGCTCAGCGCGGCGGCGCAACACAATCTTCTGCACTTCGCCGGCGACCATCTGGAGTTGCCTGCTGTCCTCTTGTGTATATTCACTGGCCTTGTTGCCAACACCTACGATCATGCGCACCCGATCACCATCGAGCACTGGCGTGCTCATATGCCGCAGCAGGTGGGAATGCCCTGCAGGGCAAGTCTTCTTGCCCGCCATATTCTGGTAGTCGTTGTGGATGACGGTCTGGCGAGTCCTTGCGCAGTCGGCCCAGATGCCAGCCTCTGAAATCGGATAGTGACTGTCATAGCTGCTGGTGCAATGTGTGAGAGCCTCGGCATTCCAGGCGCCCAGTGAAATCGTGTTTTGGTCTTCATTGAGCAGGTGCAGGTAGCCAATCTCGCTGCCGGTCGTTTTGACTGCAATATCAAGGGAGAGATCGCAAATCTGACGCTCTGTCATGTCAACTGATTTTTGAGTGAGGTCCAGCAGGAGAGTCAGGACTTCCTCGTAGTGGCGTTGTTGAGCGAGCGCTGCATCAAGGCGCGAGTGATAACTGTCCTCGCTCTGAAGCAGCAAGCGCTCGACCATCAATTTGCGGCGTCTGTTGACCACCAGCACGCCAATTGTCAGGGCTTGAGCCAGTATTGCAGCGGCCGCAAAGATGATCCAACCACCGTGGTCTTGCCAGATTGTGGACAAAACCTCTACATCCGCCGAAGCTAGATCAGCGGCCCATAGTGCCGGTGAACAACAGATCAGCGACGCCAGCATGCGCCGGGCCAACAAGCCCAGGCGCCTGAAAGCGACACGCAAGGCGGACTGATCCGTCGTTAGACCCAAGCGTCTTGCTATTTGCATGGCGTGTGTGGCGCACAAGTAGGCGACACATCCAGAAAGTTCATCGAAGTCTTGAATCTACGTGACATTCGTCATGGACACAAGGCGTGGCGCCCGCGAAGAGCTGTCAAATTCCTGAAAGATGCCCTGTTCTGGTGGTATCCCACCAGATGTCCTGAGTATTTCTACTCTAAGCCGGCTGCGAGAACTCACCGACCATCACTTCATCGCAGTTAAGCCCTTGC
>CAYHDD010000046.1:8641-10449 GCA_964355195.1 uncultured Rhodoferax sp.
GCGTGTTCCGGAAACAGGGGAATTGCATGACCTCAGCTCCGCGACTGCTTGACCAGCTGGCAAGCCTGACGGCGATCAGGGACCTTGAACTCATCGAGTTCAGTCTGCTCAAGACTCTCAAAGGCTTTCTTCAGCCACGCGGCCTGAGCCTGGTTCGGCTCGACAGCAAAGGCCAGCCGAACATGGAAATCGTCTACGGCGAAGACAAATGCGCGGTACGGCACGAAGACATCGGTCTGTCTCCAGAAACCCAGCGAGCCGATGAATTCCTCAGGGCCTCGGATGCGCAGTTCTATTCGTGCGCCATGGACAAGGGGACGCTGCTTGTCTATCCCTTGATGTCGTCGCGAACAGGGCGCAACTACTTGCATATGCTGGTCAAGCAAGAGTTGTCGAAAATGGAAAACTACATGATTGCGGGAGTACTGCAAATCTACCGTAATTTTGTCGGCATCATGCAGCACGCTCAGACCGATCAGTTGACGGGCCTGGCCAATCGCAAAACCTTTGACGATTGTGTGGCCAGGGTGCATGAGTTAATCCCGCCGCAAGAGGATGCCCTTTCCAATGACCGTCGCGAATCAAAGGCTCTGAGCTATTGGATGGTCATGGTCGACATTGACCACTTCAAGTCGGTAAACGACCGCTTCGGCCACTTGTATGGTGACGAGGTTCTGGTGATACTGTCACAACTGATGCAGGCTTCGTTTCGCGCGACTGACCTGATCTTTCGCTTTGGCGGGGAGGAATTCGTGCTGATCGTCCGGTGCGCGGACCATGAAGCCTGTCTGGAAACGCTGGAGCGATTCCGCAAGGCGGTCGAGCAGCGCACCATCCCGCAGGTGGGCAACGTCACGATCAGCATGGGAGTCACCAGGATGGAGCGCAGCACGTTCGCAGCCACCATGGTGGACCATGCCGACCAGGCGCTGTACCACAGCAAACGCAATGGCCGCAATCAAGTCGCCTTCTTCGAAGACCTGGTGGCGCAGGGCCTCATCGTCGTCGAGGAAATCAAGACCGATGAGATTTCATTTTTCTAGTGCAAGAAGATCCCAAGCACTTTTTGATTGGAACAAGGCAATTTGTTCCTGAGCATGAAAGAACGCCACGACCAAGACCATCATGATTGTGGACGACTCGGCCTCGATGCGCCGGGTAGTTGGCATCGCTCTCAAAGGCGCCGGTTATGAAGTGATTGAAGGCTGCGACGGCAAGGATGCAATAGGCAAGCTCACCATCTTTCGTGCCATGGAACTCTCACCCGCCATTGCCGCGGCCTTTCACTCGTAGCACGCGCCGACCGCGGCATTACCGTTCACCGCCCAACAGCACAACGGCCCACAAGACGTGGCGCCCGCCAAGAGCTGCCAAATTCCTGAAAGATGGCTTGTTCTGGTGGTATCCCACCAGATGTCCTGAGTATTTCTACTCTCAGCCGTTTGCCAGAACGCACCGACCATCACTTCATCGCAGCTAAGCCCTTCCATTGCAGACACCAGCAGCATCACCGACTTAGAGCATGAACAAAAATGAATTGATCGAGCTCGCCAGGCGCTACTTCATAGCGGACGATGGCCTGAGCATGCCCAATTTGATCCGCAAGATCCAGGCGGCCCAGGGCAACCCGCAATGCTTTGCGACCGGAAAGAGCAGCTGCGAGCACGCCGCATGTCCGTGGCGTGAGGACTGCCTCCCCAAGTCTGATGCTGAAGACACCCAACCGCCACCTGACTCGATAGCAAAACCATGCCAAAGACCATCATGATTGTGGACGACTCGGCCTCGATGCGCCGGGTAGTTGGCAT
>CAYHDD010000047.1:0-10367 GCA_964355195.1 uncultured Rhodoferax sp.
GCACCGGGCTTCATGTCTTCGGGCGCCACGTCACCCGGCATGACCAACTCGTCGCCGGTAGAAAACAGCGCCACACGCGGTCGCCGCAAAACCGCCACGCGTGCCATGCCAATACT
This sequence comes from uncultured Rhodoferax sp., assembly GCA_964355195.1. GTDB lineage: Bacteria > Pseudomonadota > Gammaproteobacteria > Burkholderiales > Burkholderiaceae_C > Rhodoferax. The sequence continues at coordinate 117 of CAYHDD010000047.1, forward strand.
GGCTGCCAAGCCCAACGCCGCCGGCGTCAGGGCTTGCCCCCTGACCAGAACTGTCGAGGCACGCTGAATATCTTCCCCGGCGCAGCGTATCCACTGCGAAGGCTTGGGAGAGCGCTTGACCAGCACGCTGCCATCAGGCAGCGCTTCGCAGTCTTCCTGCATCACCACAGCATCCGCCCCTGATGGAATGGGTGCCCCCGTAAAAATGCGGGCCGCACTGCCCGGCAACAAGGGCTCAGCAGCCGACCCCGCCGCGATGCGCTGGGTCACGGGCAAAACCCAGGGTTCACACTGAAGGTCTGCGCAGCGCAGCGCGTAGCCGTCCATCGCGCTGTTGTCCTGCGGCGGCACGTGCAGGCTCGACACCAGATCCTGCGCAAGAACCCGACCGTCAGCCTCGAACGTGCTAACCCACTCGGTGTCAGTCAGGGATCTGGCACGTTTGAGCAAATCGCCGAGCGCGTCGTCCAAAGGGCGAAGCGGTTTGAGCTGCTGGGGTGTGGCATTCATGCATATTTCTCCAAGCTGTACTCGAAGCGCTGCTGATTGGACATCAGCCACGTCGCCACAGCATCGGCATCGTTCAAATCGAGCACGGGGCGCAGTGTCGCGTGCGGCAATTCTGAGGGTGAGTCGGTGGCAATCGCGACAATGAAATCATCATCACCATAGCGCACCGGTCTTTCGGAACTGGCACGCCAGACTTCAATCTTCAGCAGGTCTGAATCCTTGAAACCTTCCACCAATACCCAGTCAACCGCCTCGTAAAGCTCGGCCAGCAAGTGGTGAACCGAGAGCTCCACCGCTTGCTCGAATTGGCGAATCAGCGCGAGTCGCTGGTTCGACGCCACCACGACCTCAAATGCACCCGCCTCGCGATGCCGATAAGTGTCCTTGCCGACATGATCGATGTCAAAGCTGTGATGCGCATGCTTGACGATGGAAACACGCGCGCCTCGCAGGCGCAAGGCCGGAATCAGCTTCTCGACCAGTGTGGTCTTTCCAGAACCAGAATACCCCGCAAAGCCGACAACTTTCATTGGCAACGCCGCGCAATGAAGGCCTTGATGGCGTCGACGTCCGCCGCCATCGGTGTCACGCGCTTAGGCAAGGCTTCAATCCCTGCAAACATGGGCGGGCGATCAGGCTCACGCCCGAGCGCCTCCACGATGGTGGCGGCAAATTTGATGGGCAAGGCGGTCTCCAGCACAATCATCGGCACGCCTGGCTGCAGATGGTCGCGCGCCACTTGCAGACCATCGGCAGTGTGGGGGTCAACCATGACACCGAAATCAGTAAAGCTGGCACGTATCATTACCAGCCGTTCGGCGTGGCTGCTGGTGCCGCTGACAAAACCATAGCTTGATGCCGCCTTCCCGAAGGCTGGGTCACGACTCAGATCGATACGGCCCGCTTGCACCAAGCCATCACCAAACAAAGCTTTCACCCGTGCGCCATCGCGGTTCAGCAGGTCGAACACAAAGCGTTCGAAATTGCTGGCTTTGGAAATATCCATCGACGGACTTGAGGTCTCGTGGGTGTCGGCGCTGGCGCGCACGCGGTAGATCCCGGTGCGAAAGAATTCGTCAAGTACGTCATTCTCGTTGGTGGCGACCACCAGCTTGTCGATGGGCAAGCCCATCATGCGCGCCACGTGCCCGGCGCAGACATTGCCGAAGTTGCCGGAGGGCACAGTGAAGCTCACCCGTTCAGAATCGGTCTCGGTCGCCTGGAAGTAGCCCGCGAAGTAGTAAACCACCTGAGCAAGCAAGCGTGCCCAGTTGATAGAGTTGACTGTGCCAATCTTGTACTTGCGCTTGAAATCGAGGTCGTTCGACACCGCTTTGACCATGTCCTGACAGTCGTCAAACACGCCGTCAACGGCGATGTTGTGAATGTTTTCGTCTTGCAGGCTGAACATTTGCGCCTGCTGGAACGGACTCATACGCCCGGCCGGGCTGGTCATAAAGACGCGCACGCCCAACTTGCCGCGCATGGCGTACTCCGCGGCACTGCCGGTGTCGCCGCTGGTGGCACCCAGAATGTTGAGCTCTTCGCCGCGCCGTGCCAGCTCGTACTCAAACAGGTTGCCGAGCAACTGCATCGCCATGTCCTTGAAGGCCAGCGTTGGTCCATTGGACAGGGCTTCCAGGTAGAGGATCGTCGATGCACCATCGCCCGGGACGGACTGCAGTTTCTTCAGCGGCACAATGGCGGATGTGCCAAACACCGATGCCGTGTAGGTCCTGTCACACAGCGCCTTCAGATCGGCAGACGGGATATCGTCAATGTAGAGGGACAGTATCTCAAACGCCAAGGCCGCGTAGCCACCAGGCGCTCCCATTGCGTAGACGCTGCGCCACCGGGCCAACTCAGTCGCCTCAAGCTGGGGATAGTGCTCCGGCAGGTAGAGCCCCCCGTCGGGCGCCAGGCCTTCGAGCAGGATTTCGCAAAAGCGCTTGCGATCAGCGTGCCCGCGGGTCGAAACGTACTTCATCAGGCGAGTTCTTCCTTGCGAATTCGGGTGATCGCAGCCAGCACGGTGGGCAGCGCCTGCATCTGCGCCAAAGCGGCGTTCATTTGTGACTCGACACAGTCGTGCGTCAAAATGATGAGATCGGTCTGGGTCGCGCCCTCGCCGCCGACCTCATCCGCCTCACGCTGCAACATGGCGTCGATGCTGATGTTCAGGCCCGCCAGGATGCCCGTGACCTTGGCCAGTACACCGGCTTCGTCGGCCACGCGCAAACGCAGGTAATAACTGGTCACCACATCGCTCATGGGCAACACCGTCAAATCGCTCATCGCATCCGGTTGAAACGCCAGATGTGGCACCCGGTTCAGCGGATCAGCCGTGTGCAGACGCGTGATGTCCACCAGATCGGCGATCACCGCGCTGGCTGTCGGCTCGGAGCCAGCGCCCTTGCCGTAGTACAGCGTCGTGCCGACCGCGTCACCGTGCACCATGACCGCGTTCATCGCCCCCTCCACATTGGCTATCAGGCGCTTGGTCGGTACCAGGCTGGGGTGAACGCGCAGCTCAATGCCGGCAAGCGTGCTCTTCGTGGGATCCGCGTCACGTCGTTTCGTGATCCCCAACAGCTTGATGCGGTAGCCGAGTTGCTCGGCGTACTTTATATCAGCGGCACTGAGTTGAGTAATGCCTTCGACGTAGGCCTTGTCGAACTGCACTGGCACGCCAAAACCAATCGCCGACATGAGGGTGGCTTTGTGGGCTGCATCAATGCCCTCGATATCGAAGGTGGGGTCGGCCTCGGCGTAACCCAGCCGCTGCGCCTGCTTCAATGCCACATCAAAATCGAGCCCCTTGTCTCGCATCTCGGACAGGATAAAGTTGGTGGTTCCGTTGATGATGCCAGCAATCCAGTGGATTCGATTGGCCGTCAACCCTTCACGCAAGGCTTTGATGATGGGTATACCCCCGGCCACTGCGGCCTCGAACGCCACCATCACGCCTTTGGCTGAAGCGGCGGCGAAAATCTCCGTCCCGTGCACGGCCAACAAGGCTTTGTTGGCGGTCACAACATGCTTGCCCGCCGCAATCGCTTCCATGACCAGCGTGCGGGCTATGCCGTAGCCGCCGATCAACTCAATGACGATGTCGATGTCTGAATTGGCGATCACGGCACGCGCGTCGTTGACGACCACAACGTCCGGTCCGACCAGTTCCTTCGCCCGCGCGACGTCCAGGTCGGCCACCATCGTGATCTCAATGCCGCGGCCAGCGCGCCGCATGATTTCCTGCTGATTGCGACGCAGAACATTGAAGGTCCCGGAACCCACAACCCCTATACCCAAGAGACCTACTTGAATCGGTTTCATAAATGCTTGCTCGCTGAAAATCTTGTTGTTGAATCAGTTGCCATGTCGCTTGCGGTAGCCTTCGAGAAACTTCGCCACGCGACCAATGGCTTCGCGCAGATCATCTTCATGCGGCAAGAACACAATGCGGAAGTGGTCGGGCAAGCGCCAGTTGAAGCCAGTGCCCTGCACCAGCATGACGCGTGTTTCTTGTAGCAGTTCCAGGAAGAACTGCTGGTCATCGCTGATTGGGTACAGGATCGGGTCAAGGCGCGGAAACATGTACAGCGCAGCAACCGGCTTGACGCACGTCACCCCCGGAATCGCACAGATCAACTCATAGGCGAGGTCGCGCTGGCGGCGTAGTCGCCCGCCCGGACCCACCAGTTCATTGATACTCTGATAGCCTCCCAGGGCCGTCTGAATCGCCCACTGGCCTGGCACGTTGGCGCACAAACGCATGTTCGAGAGCATGTTCAGACCCTCGATGTAATCCCTGGCACACTTCTTGTCGCCCGACACCACCATCCAGCCGGCACGGTAGCCACAAGAACGGTAACTCTTCGACAGTGAATTGAAGGTCAACGTCAGTACATCCTCCGAGAGGCTGGCGATGGCCGTATGGCGCGCATCGTCGTAGAGGACCTTGTCGTAAACTTCATCGGCAAACAGCACCAGATCGTGCTCCCGGGCAATCTGCACGATGGCCTTGAGTAGTTCATCCGAATAGAGCGCACCGGTGGGATTGTTCGGATTGATCACCACGATGCCTTTGGTGCGCGGCGTGATCTTGGCCCGGATGTCCTCCAGATCAGGCATCCAACCTTTGGCTTCATCGCACCGGTAGTGCACCGGCGTGCCGCCAGACAGACTTGCTGCGGCCGTCCACAAGGGATAGTCGGGCGCTGGCAGCAGCAGTTCATCCCCGTTATCGAGCAAGGCGTTGGTCGCCATGACGATCAGCTCGCTGGCTCCATTGCCTAGGTAAATATCGTCCAGCGTCACGCCCTTGATGCTTTGTTGCTGGGTGTAGTGCATGACTGCCTTGCGGGCTGCAAAGATGCCCTTGCTGTCTGAATAGCCGGCCGAGTTCGGCAGGTTACGGATCATGTCCTTCTGAATTTCCTCAGGCGCGTCAAAGCCGAAGACGGCCAGATTGCCAATATTCAACCGGATGATCTTGTGCCCCTCTTCCTCCATCCGGTGGGCGGCGTCCATGATCGGCCCCCGAATGTCGTAACAGACGTTGGCAAGTTTGCTGGATTTTCGAATGCTTTTCAAAGTCCCTCCGGACGTGGCTACCATGAGGCGAAACGTATAATTTGACCACATTTCTACCCAATACTGTCGGCCTCTGCTGCGCCGCACCATCAAGGTTCCGGCAAACCCCCATGAAGATTCAACCTGACATCAGCAACGTCCAGTCGGTCAGCGCCTACGGAGCGGACTGGATCGCCATCGGAAAACAAAAGATTACCAGCAGCGTCGTGCTTGGGTCACGTGGTGAACGCCTGGACTGGGACTGCCAACGGTTTGAAGATCTTCAGGCCTCGCACTTCGCGCAACTGGCTGAACTCAACGCCGAATTGCTCATCTTTGGCAGTGGTCAGCGTCTGCGCTTTCCTCAGCCCGGTTGGCTGCAGCCCTTAATCGAAAAGCAGATAGGTCTTGAGACCATGGATACGCAAGCCGCCTGCCGCACCTTCAACGTTTTGGCGAGTGAAGGAAGACACGTTATTGCAGCGCTGTTGATTGAATCCCTACAGGGATAACACTGTGGCCGCGGCGGGTCTCGCGTACTGAATTCAGGGTAAAATCAGCGCTTGGAGTCGCAGGCGCAACGCTGTAGCAGGATAGGGCCGACGACTGGAGAGAACGGCACATCCTGTCACACGAGATTTAAGAACCATGGCAATCGTTGTCAATAAACCCATTCCAGAATTCGAATCCAATGCCACGAGTGGCATCAAGGTCACCAACACATCCCACGCCGGAAGAATTGTCGTTCTGTACTTCTATCCCAAGGACAACACGCCAGGTTGTACTACAGAGGCGATGCAATTTCGCGACAAGTACCGCGATTTTGTAAAGGCGGGCGCCACGGTCTTCGGCGTCTCGCGTGACAACATGAGATCACACGATGAATTCAAGTCCAAGCTGGAACTGCCTTTCGAATTGATCGCCGATACCGAAGAAAAGATGTGTCACATGTTCGGCGTCGTCAAGAACAAGATCATGTACGGCAAGAAGGTTAAAGGCATCGAGCGCAGCACGTTCCTGATTGGGACCGATGGCGTGCTCAAGGAAGAGTGGCGTGGCCTCAAGGTGCCGGGTCACGTTGACGACGTGCTCAAGGCGGTCAAGGATCTGAAAAAGATCGCGGCACTCGTCTGACGCCGACGAATGCCCTTACCAACTGCCCCGACAAAGCGCGCTGCCCGGCTACCTGAGCAGGACTACGAGGTGGCGGTGCGCGCGCCCTCGGTGACAGCGCAGCCTGAGCCGTCTGTGGACCCACGCAGAAGAATCGTCAAGCCGCCAACATCCGAACGCTCCACAGCGCCGGCCCCGGTCATGGCGGCGGCAGTGCCGCTTGCGCCTGACACAGCACCCGCTGCACGCAGCTTGAAGGCATTTCAGTCGAAGCCAGCCGCGGTGCCCCGGAGCAGGCGAAAGAAAGAAAGTCCGGGCGGACCGCGCAAGTTGTTCGTACTAGACACCAACGTCTTGTTGCACGATCCGATGTGCCTGTTCCGGTTTGAAGAGCACGACATCTTTCTTCCGTTGATCGTTCTGGAAGAGCTCGATGCGCACAAGAAAGGGATGACAGAGGTGGCCCGCAATGCGCGCCAAACCAGTCGCACACTTGACGCACTGGCGGGACATCAAGACACTGACATCACCCTTGGCCTGCCCCTGAACAGCACAGGTCACCCGCAAGCCAGCGGCAAGTTGTTCTTCCAGACCCAGGTGCTGAACTGCTCGCTTCCCATCAGCCTGCCGCAGGGCAAGGCCGACAACCAGATTCTGGGAGTTGTCGAAGCGCTGCGACAGCAACACGCTCCACGCGAGGTGGTTCTGGTCTCCAAGGACATCAACATGCGCGTGAAGTCTCGCGCACTTGGCTTGGCCACCGATGACTACCAGAATGACAAGACCCTGGAAGACGGCGATCTTCTGTACGCCGGCTCGATTGCATTGCCTGCCGATTTTTGGGCAACACACGGCCAGACGGTCGAGAGCTGGCAGCAGGGCGCGCATACTTTTTATCGCATCACTGGCCCCATCGTTCCAAGTTTGCTGATCAACCAGTTCGTCTATTTCGAATCTGCTGGTGAGCCCAGCCTCTACGCCAGAGTCACCGAAATCCGTGGCAAGACGGCGGTTTTTAAGACGCTCAAGGACTACACGCATCTCAAGAATGCTGTATGGGGCATCACGGCTCGCAATCGCGAGCAGAACTTCGCCTTGAACCTCTTGATGGACCCGGACGTTGACTTTGTTAGTCTGACCGGAACGGCGGGTACGGGCAAGACCTTGATGGCTCTGGCTTCGGGCTTGACGCAGGTGCTCGATGACCGCCGCTATACCGAGATCATCGTCACGCGCGCGACCGTCAGCGTAGGCGAAGATATCGGATTCTTACCGGGTACCGAGGAAGAGAAAATGGGGCCTTGGATGGGCGCATTGGATGACAACCTGGAGGTGCTGGGCAAGACCGACACCAGCGCGGGCGAGTGGGGCCGCGCCGCCACGGCAGAATTGATCCGCAGCCGCATCAAGATCAAGAGCATGAACTTCATGCGCGGGCGCACCTTCTTGAACAAGTTCGTGATCCTCGATGAGGCACAAAATCTGACGCCCAAGCAGATGAAGACGCTGGTCACACGCGCCGGTCCCGGCACCAAAATCATTTGCATGGGCAATCTGGCGCAAATCGACACCCCGTATCTCACGGAAGGATCGTCCGGACTGACCTTTGCAGTCGATAAATTCAAGGGCTGGCAGCACAGCGGTCACATCACGCTGGCGCGCGGCGAGCGCTCTCGACTGGCAGATTTCGCCAGCGAAGTCTTGTAGACTTGCGGGACAGACCGGGGATGTTGGATGTCGGCGCATGCCGGGCGATGCTAGAAGTCGCCCCCACTCCCGTGGGCCAGTGACTCAAACTTCGTAATCGGTTTCAGGAACGCCAGCTTGACCACCCCGGTCGGACCGTTGCGCTGTTTCGCGATCAGGATTTCGGCCACACCGGGCTCTTTGCATGCGTCTTTGGTGTAGTACTCGTCGCGGTAGATGAACATGATGATGTCTGCATCCTGCTCGATGGCGCCTGACTCACGCAAATCGCTCATCATCGGCCGCTTGTCCGGTCTGGATTCCACGCTGCGGTTGAGCTGAGCCAAGGCGATCACCGGGCACTGTAACTCCTTTGCCAGCATCTTCAAGCCGCGTGAAATTTCGCCCAGCTCGGTGGCCCTGTTTTCACCATCGCTCGCCGAACCACTCATCAGTTGCAAGTAATCAACCACGATCAACCCCAGCTTGCCGCATTGGCGCGACAGTCGCCGTGCGTTGGCGCGCAACTCACCCGATGTCAGGCCCGCTGTCTCGTCGATGTGCAGAGAAATGGTGCGCAACTTCTCGATCGCCTCGGTCAGACGGGGCCACTCTTCGTCCGTCAACTTCCCTGTGCGCAAATGGCTTTGATCGATGCGTCCGATGGAGCCCACGATACGCACTGCAAGCTGGGCCGCACCCATTTCCATGGAAAAAACCGCCACGGGCAAGCCTTCGTTGAGCGCCACATGCTCCGCAATATTGATGGCAAGTGCGGTCTTTCCCATTGAGGGACGCGCCGCCAACACGATCAAATCGCCCGCCTGGAACCCGGCCGTCATGCGGTCCAGATCATAAAATCCTGTCGGCACCCCTGTCACATCGTTGGGGTTGTCTGCCATCTCCTGGACGCGGTCCAGCAGAGCCACGACCAGGGTGTCCATCGCCTGAAAGCCCTGTTTGGTGCGGGCGCCCTCCTCGCCAATGCTGAATATCTTTTGCTCGGCTTCGTCCAGGATGCTGGCAACCGGTCGCCCCTTCGGATTGAAGGCGTTGGTGGCAATCTCGTCACTGACGCTGACCAAGCGTCGCAGAATCGCACGCTCGCGCACAATTTCTGCGTAACGCCGGATATTGCCAGCGCTCGGAACATACTGGGCCAATGCGTTCAGGTACGCTAGGCCACCCACTTCCGCGGCCTTACCCTGACTCGACAGTTGCTCAAAAACCGTAATGACGTCCGCCGGTCTGGACAGGTTGATGAGGGCACCAACGGCGCCGAAGATCATTCGGTGCTCGAAGCGGTAAAAGTCTCCCTCTCGCACCAGGTCACTGACCCGGTCCCAGGCGGTGTTGTCCAGCAACAGCCCGCCCAACACACTGGATTCGGCCTCGATGGAGTGCGGTGGAACGCGCAATTGTGCGACCTGTCGGTCAGAGCCGTAGTCATCGGTTACAGCAGAAAGTACAGCGGACATGGGGTTTCCTTGGAACCTTCCATACTACGCCAGCGCCGTGCGCGCGTCGAGTGAAAGGCTGGGTAAATAGCTTTCAGAAGCTGTGCGTAAGCTGTGGAAATCGCCTGGAATTGAAGCTTCAGGACGAAAAAATAGCCGTCAAGGTCGAAGCCCTTGACGGCCGATTGAAGACCGGCGCCGGTTACACGGTTTCGCCGTACACCGACACGGTGATATCCACCAGCACGTCCGTGTGCAAGGCCACGCTGACGGAACTCTCGCCAACCATTTTGATAGGACCGTGGGGCATCCGAATCTGAGCTTTGGCGACCTTGTAGCCGCTCTTGTTCAGTTCTTCAGCAATGTCAGCATTCGTGACCGAGCCAAACAAACGGCCATCGACGCCTGCCTTTTGTGTCAGCTTGACCGTGGTACCGCTCAGCTTTTCGCCCTCGGCATGCGCCGCCGTCAATTTGACCAAGGCGGCCTTTTCGAGTTCGGCGCGCTTGACATCGAACTCCTGCTTGGCGGCAGCGGTGGCACGGCGGGCGCGGCCGGCCGGGATCAGGAAATTGCGTGCATAACCGTCTTTGACGCGCACGATTTCACCAAGATTGCCAAGGTTAACGACCTTGTCGAGCAGAATAATTTGCATAGTCGTAGTCCTTAGATCTTGTGCTGATCGCTGTACGGCAGCATCGCCAGAAAGCGTGCGCGCTTGATCGCCGTATTGAGTTGACGCTGAAAAATAGCCCGTGTTCCGGTCAGACGCGCCGGAATGATCTTGCCGTTCTCGGCAATGAAATCGCGCAACGTGTCGATGTCTTTGTAGTCGATCTCTTCAACACCTGTCACCGTGAAGCGGCAAAAGCGCTTGCGCTTGAACAGCAGGTTCTGTGCGGGGCGCTTCGGG
>CAYHDD010000048.1:0-10363 GCA_964355195.1 uncultured Rhodoferax sp.
GTCGAAGATGCGCGCAACGTGCTCAAGGAAGGTGATGAAGTCACCGCCGTGGTCATCAACGTTGATCGCAAGGCACGCAATATTCAGCTGTCGATCAAGGCAAAGGATGCCGCTGATCAGAACGAAGCCATGGCGCATCTGAGTCAGGCGTCGGCGCGCGAAAACGCGGGCACGACGAGCCTGGGTGCCCTGCTGCGTGCCAAGTTGGACAACAACGAAAAATAGTCACTTGCGCCGGCAGATCAAGCAGCACGGCGCACCGTGCGCTTGCTCTGTCGCCAACTGATTCTCAACATGACCCGCTCCGACCTGGTCGAAGAACTGGCAGCCCGATTCGGCCAGCTCACGCACCGCGACGCGGAATTTGCGGTCAAGGCCATTCTTGATGCAATGAACGACGCGTTGGTGCGTGGACATCGAATCGAAATTCGCGGCTTCGGCAGCTTTTCCATCAATCACCGCCCGCCTCGCATCGGACGCAATCCGCGTAGCGGTGCCAGTGTTGCTGTGCCGGAAAAGCGCGTCCCACACTTCAAACCCGGCAAGGCACTGCGCGAAGCCGTGGATTTGCGCACACTTGAACTTGAAAGCAAGCACAAGGCCTGACCTAGAATCAACCCATCGCTGGGGAGATTGATGAAGAACCTTGTGTGGCTGTTCAAGTGGGTGCTCAAGATTGCACTGTTCTTTACGCTATTTGCGTTTGCGCTGAATAACCAGCAGGACGTAACCGTGCATTTTTTCTTTGGCACCTATTGGCGCGCACCACAGGTACTCGTGATCCTTGGCACTTTTGCCGTCGGCGTTGCTGTTGGCGCGTTGGGCATGGTGCCGCGCTGGCTCAAGCAACGTCGAGCGGCGATTGCCAAGTCGAGCGCGCCAGCGCCCTCCGAAGCCGTTCAGCTGGTAAGCTCACCACACCCTCAGCATGAACTTTGACGCAAGTTGGATCCTGCTGGTACTGCCCCTGGGCTTCGTGATGGGCTGGTTGGCCTCGCGCCTGGACCTGCGCCAATTGCGTATCGAGAACCGCCAAGCGCCGAAGGCCTATTTCAAAGGTCTGAACTTCCTGCTCAATGAGCAGCAAGACCAAGCCATCGATGCCTTCATTGAAGCAGTGCAAAATGACCCGGACACCTCGGAGCTGCACTTTGCTTTGGGCAACTTATTCCGGCGCCGCGGCGAGTACGAACGCGCTGTTCGCGTGCATGAGCATCTGCTGTCGCGCGGCGACCTCAGCCCGGCCGACCATCAACGCGCGCAGTACGCCCTGGCACTGGACTATTTGAAGGCCGGTTTGCTTGACCGCGCAGAAGCGGCCCTCCTCAAGCTCGAAAGCACACCTTTCGAGTCGCAATCTCGCTTGGCCCTACTCGCCAACTACGAACGCAGCCGCGATTGGGCGCTGGCCGCCCAAGTGGCGCGGAAACTGGCCCTGGCCGGCCAGGGCGACTTCAACACAAGACTGTCACACTATCTGTGCGAACAGGCTGCTGCCTGTGTCACTGCGGGGCAAGCAGAGCAAGCGCTTGCCATGTTGCGCCAAGCCATGAAGACTGCGCCTGAGGCGCCACGCCCACGCATCGCGCTGGCTGACCTCCTGGCCTCACAGGGGCACGCCTCCGAAGCTTGTGGACTGCTGATGCAAACATTCGAGGTCTCTCCGCTAAGCGCTGCGCTGGTCTGTCCGGCTCTGATCGAACTGGCCCTGAAGACCGGGCGCACGAGTGAAGCGCTCACCTTGTTGAAGAGTCATTACACGCTCTCCCCCTCACTCGATGTGCTGGACGCCATCGTCTGGCTGGAAGCGACTCTGCAAGAACCTGCCGCGTCGGCGCGTGACTGGTATGTGCGTCATCTGGAGCATGAGCCCTCGCTGGTTGCAGCTGCCAAATGGATCGCTGGTGAAAAATTGGAGCACGAGCAATTCCATCCACAAGTTCAGCGCGCGCTTGACCACGCCGTCAAGCCCTTGCTGCGCTACCGTTGCGCCGCCTGCGGTTTCGAAGTGAAACAGCGTTTCTGGCAATGCCCGGGTTGCCAGGCGTGGGACAGCTACCCAGCGAAGCGAGTCGAAGAGCTATGAAAGATGCAATGCCTGTCATGACACTGTCCCGAGAGAGACTGTCCAAAGCTCGAGTTCTGGTGGTCGGCGATGTGATGCTGGACCGCTATTGGTTCGGTTCGGTGGACCGAATCTCGCCCGAGGCGCCAGTGCCGGTGGTGCGCATCACGCGCGAGGAAGAGCGTAATGGCGGTGCCGCCAATGTGGCCTACAACGTGGTTACTCTGGGTGCACAGTCGTCGCTGCTGACCGTGGTCGGCAACGACGAGGCGAGCCACAAGCTCGAAGCGCTGGTGCTGGGCACCGGCATCCGTGCACACTTTGGCCGTGACGCCGAGCTGAAGACCACCGTCAAGTTGCGTGTGATTGGTCGGCAGCAGCAATTGCTTCGTGTCGACTTCGAAAACCTGCCCAAGAGCGAGGTTCTGGCGTCGCAAAGTGCCATCTTTACCGAACTGCTGCCAGAGCACGATGCAGTGTTGTTTTCGGATTACGGCAAGGGCGGCCTGACCCACGTCAGCGACATGATTGCGCAAGCACGCCAAGGGGGCAAACCGATTCTGATTGACCCCAAAGGCTCCGACTACTCAAGGTACCAGAACGCCAACGTCATTACCCCCAACCGGGCTGAGTTGCGCCAGGTGGTCGGAGCGTGGCAGGATGAGACTGATTTGCAAACGAAGTGTCAAAACCTGCGCCAGCAGCTCGGGCTCGACGCGGTACTCCTGACACGCAGCGAAGAAGGTATGACGCTGTTCGACGCTGCCGGGCAATTGCACGTCAATGCCCAAGCACGAGAGGTTTTTGATGTCACGGGCGCTGGCGATACCGTTATCGCTACCATGGCCACCTTGGTGGCTGCGGGCTTGAGCCTGCGTCAGTCGCTACCGTTGGCAAACCGTGCCGGCGGTTTGGTCGTCGGAAAGTTCGGCACGGCGTGCATTTCTTACGAGGAGTTGTTCGCATGACACGTATCGTCGTCACCGGAGCCGCCGGATTCATTGGCAGCAACATCATCCAGGGCCTCAACGCACGCGGCATCGACGACATCGTCGCCGTCGACGATCTCACCCAGGGCGACAAATTTCGCAATCTGGCCGATCTGAAAATTGCCGACTATGTCGATGCGGCGGTGTTCTACGACCGTTTCAGCCGCAGCGATTTTGGTCAGGTCGAGGCCGTTTTCCACGAGGGTGCCTGTAGCGACACCATGGAGAGCGACGGCAAGTTCATGATGCAAAACAACTACGGCTTGTCGTGCGACTTGCTGCATGCCTGCCAGAAGCAGGAAACACGGCTTCTGTATGCGTCCAGCGCCGCCGTTTATGGGGGTTCCGACACTTTCCGGGAGGACCCTGCGTTCGAGCGTCCGCTCAATGTCTACGGCTATTCCAAACTGCTGTTTGATCAGCGTCTGCGCCGCGAATTCGGTCTCGGCTTTGAACGCCTGGCAACTCACCGAGCAGCTCAAGTTGTGGGTTTCCGATATTTCAATGTGTACGGGCCACGCGAGCAGCACAAGGCTCGCATGGCCAGCGTCGCCTTCCACCAATTCAATCAGTTCCGGCAAGAGGGAAAGGTTAGACTTTTTGGCGAGTACGGTGGTCACTCAGCTGGCGCCCAGATGCGGGATTTCGTCTTTATTGATGACGTTGTGGCTGTCAATTTGTGGTTTCTTGAGAACCCTGCTATTTCAGGCATTTTCAATCTGGGGACCGGGCGTGCCCAACCCTTTAATGATGTCGCAAGCGCCGTGGTAAACGCCTTACGCGGCCAGCACAGCGAAGTTGCTCTATCACTGGAGGCCATGACGACGGCCGGTTTGATCGAGTACGTGAGCTTCCCCGATGCCCTGCGCGGCAAGTACCAGTGTTACACCCAGGCCGATCTGACGGCACTGCGCAAAGCCGGTTGCGAGCACCCATTCTCTGATGTGCAAAGCGGCGTTTCACAGTACATGCAGCGCCTGCTTGCCTGACCGTTTTGCGAGTTGCACGTCATCGCCATGCCGACGGCGCGCACTCAACGCATGCTATTGGACTTGCGGCGCGCCTTGCCGCAGCTCAGGCACGCCCCATGATGCAGGCGGTGGCCATCAGTTCCTCAAGCAAAGCCAGCGACACCTTGCCTGAAACCGCATAGGGGTCGAGCACCGCCTTTTCGGCATATTTAAGCAGAATCGTCGTGTTGACCTTGGACGTATTCACCTGCCCCATGGTCCAGCCACCAAAACGCCTTTCGGATATTTCTTCGTAGTTCAAGAGCACCACGTCCTTGTGCCGGGAGTCCTTCTGGATCTGCCCGTACAGCTCACTCACGGCCATGCGCCCACCCTCGATGGCCTGCAGAAAGATCCCACCGCCATAGCAAAGAATACCGGTGATCCCGCACTCAGGATTGTGTTTGCGCGACTGCGCCAGAATCGCACTGATCGCCTCGTCACTGGTATCGGTCACTCGACTGGCATAAAGCAAACGTACCAGCATGATCAGCCCTTCTTTGGAATCAGGGAAAGAAACTCACGTCGCAAATTGGGGTCTTTGAGGAAGCTTCCACGCATCACGGAATTGATCATCCGACTGTCCAGATCCTGCACGCCACGCCAACCCATACAAAAATGGGTCGCCTCCATCACGATCGCCAGACCATCCGGCTGAGTCTTCTGCTGAATCAGATCGGCCAACTGAACCACCGCCTCTTCCTGAATTTGCGGCCGCCCCATGACCCATTCAGCCAATCGGGCGTACTTGGACAGGCCGATCACATTTGTATGTTCGTTCGGCAAGACACCAATCCAAACCTGACCAATGACCGGACAAAGATGATGGCTGCACGCGCTGCGCACTGTGATCGGACCCACAATCATCAATTCGTTCAGATGTTCGGCATTCGGGAATTCCGTGATCGTTGGCGCGCTGACGTAACGACCCCGAAACACCTCGCTCAAGTACAGCTTGGCAACCCGGCGTGCTGTCTCCTCGGTGTTGTGATCACGTTCGGTGTCGATCACCAGACTGCTCAGAACACCCTTCATCTTCTCTTCCACCTCATCAAGCAAAAGCTCCATTTCTCCTGGCTCGATGAACTCAGCAATGTTGTCGTTGGCATTGAAGCGCCTGCGCGCTGCAACCAGACGCTCTCGAATTTTGACCGAAACGGGTGTTCCCTGATCGGCATCAACTGAACTCATGGTGCTTTGACTCTTCATTAACATGGAACGATATTAGCAGCGTTTTGGGAGTAGGGTCTTGACTCAAAGCCGTGACCTGTTCTAGGATCTGACCCCCAAATCAATAGCGCTTTCCAGAAAGGAAGAGTAACGCCCGCATGATCATGAAGGCGACACCGTCCATCAGGCGCTGGCGCCACGGCCGATTGGCATATGCCGCCGGCTTGACAAGGGTACCGCCATCTGCCATTGCGCTTTCCAGGCGGGCACGCAAATCCTGAGCAAAGACAGGGTCATCGACCACCACATTAGCCTCGCGCGCCAACAGCAAGCTCAACGGGTCCAGATTCGAAGATCCAACGGTGGCCCAATGACCGTCAATGACGGCCACCTTGGCATGCAGGAAACCAGCTGAGTATTCGTGAATCTCGACCCCTGCCGCCAGCAATGCCCGGTACACCGGTCGGCTGGCGTAGTACTGCATGAAATACTCATACCGACCATGCAACAACAAGCGCACCCTGACACCGCGCCGCGCCGCAAACACCAAACCGTCGCGCAGCTTCCTGCCGGGCAAGAAATAGGCGTTGGCAATCAAGATTTCTTCCCGCGCCATTCCGATAGCTTTTCGGTAGGCGCGCTCGATCCGGGTTCGGTTGCGCAGGTTGTCGCGCAAGACCAGCTCGGCACTGGTGTAGTGCGCCGGTGAGCCATTGAAGTCGTTCAAGGGATGGCTCGATGCCGCGCCGCTCTGCAAGGCCAGCGCCAAGGCCTGATGAACCGCTTTCCAGGAAACGCGAAGGTCGCCATGCCCCACGGCGCTGACTGCCTTTAAACGGCTCCAGAAACGTACCATGAGCTCATGGACGGTCTGGACCAGCGGACCCTGCACGCGAACCGCAAAATCCAACCTGGGTGACTCCTGCGTGCCGTAGTTTGGATCAAAATAGTCATCCAGCACATTGATGCCACCGCAGAAGGCGACGGTCGCATCAACGACGCACAATTTCCGGTGCAAGCGGCGCCAGCGACTCGGTAGCAGCAAGCCCACGCGCCCCATAGGCGCGAAAATGCTCCAGTCGACTCCGGCCGCGTTGAAGCGTTCTTTCCACTCGGCCGGTAGTGTCGGTGTGCCTACGCCGTCGATGACCAGATAGACTTTCACACCGCGCTGGGCAGCGCGTTCAAGTGCCGCCGCCACGGTTGCCCCAACCGCTGCAACGTTGAAGATGTAGGTTTCCAAGCGCACTTCATGCGCACTGGCGTCGATCGCCTGAACCAGCGCCGGGAAGAAGTCCAACCCGCCTTGCAGCAATTGAACCTGATGACCGGGTCGAAGTTGCGGCATGGTCAACACCCGGGACGTCGGCTGGTCGAGACGTCCGGTTCCGGCAAACCAAACTCTGCAATCAGTGGCAAGTGATCGGACATGCGCCACCAGTTGCGGCCGCGCGGTACATGGGCTCCCAGCGGCGTCAGGCCTCTGGCGTAAACATGATCCAACTGCACCATCGGCAGACGCGCCGGAAATGTTGACTGGTTGGGTCCCTTGAAGCCCGTCAAACTGAATTGCCCGAGTGTCTGCTCGACAAGTGTGCCCCAATCATTGAAATCACCAGCCACCAGCAAGGGCGCTGTAGCGGGTACCTCGCGCTCGATAAAACGTTGCAACTGAGTCAGTTGGCGGACGCGGCTGGAGCGGATCAAGCCCAGGTGAACCACCACGACATGAACCGCCTGCCCGTGCAATTGCACCTCTGCATGCAGCAGGCCACGCTGCTCGAACCGATGGTCCGACATATCTTCATGCTGATGGGCCAACACCGGCCAGCGCGACAGCAATGCGTTGCCATGCTCACCGTGGCGCGTGCGCGCGTTGGTTCGGTAGACCGCTTCATAGCCCTCAGGCGCCAGGTAATTGGCCTGTGGCAGATCGGGCCAACGAGCGAAGTGACTTTCTTCAACACGGTGTAATTTGCGCACCTCCTGCAGACACACGACGTCGGCATCAAACTGCTCCACCGCATGGCCCAGGTTGTGAATTTCCAGACGACGGTTGGGGCCCACGCCTTGAACCCCCTTGTGAATGTTGTAGGTTGCAACCCTTACAGTGTTCATCGCAGCACCTCATGGCGCATCAGATGCGGCAGCATCAAAATGGCTTCCGCATTTGAAGGTGAAAAACAGGCCTGGGCAGCCTCCCGGTGCGCCAGCCACTGGTACGCCGTATGCTCCAGCGGGTTGAGTTCAATCGGCAACCGCCTCGGCAGCTTGAGCCCAAACAAGTGTTCAGTATTGTGGATGACGCCCGGCGCGTAGCGCTTGCGCCAGTTTGGGTAGATGTCATAGACATTTTCCAAATCCCAATCCTGCAAGTCAGGTGCCAGCGCACTACCGGGACCACACTCCAAGCCGGTTTCCTCGCGCACCTCTCGCACGGCGGTACTGCGGTAGGACTCGGTCGGCGCGTCCTTGCTGCCCGTCACGGACTGCCAAAACTCAGGCGAATCAGTTCTCTGGATCAACAAGACATCCAAGGCGGGCGTGTAAATGACGACCAAAACGGATTGGGGAATTTTGTAGGCAATCGGCATCGGAGGGCACCGGGTCAGCGCCCTGCCATTTTGCCTGAAGCGGCAAGAAAGGACTGGCTAATTCGGCTTCACAGCCTCGGGGGTGCGCAACCTGATGTGCAGCTCGCGCAACTGCTTTTCATCCACATGGGACGGTGCCTGCGTCAGCAAACACTGAGCGCGCTGAGTCTTCGGGAAGGCAATCACATCGCGAATCGACTCGGCGCCGGTCATCAGCGTGATGATGCGATCAAGCCCAAACGCCAGCCCACCATGCGGAGGCGCCCCGTATTGCAGGGCATCCAGCAAGAAGCCGAACTTCTCTTGCGCTTCGACCGGGGTGATCTTCAAGGCGTCAAACACCTTTTGTTGAACATCCGCGCGGTGAATACGAACCGAACCACCGCCCATCTCCCAGCCGTTGAGCACCATGTCGTAACCCTGGGAAATGCACTTGTCGGGATCGGAAACCATCCAGTCTTCGTGGCCCGCTTTCGGCGCTGTAAACGGATGATGCACCGCCGTGTAGCGTTGCGCCTCCTCATCAAACTCGAACATCGGGAAGTCAACCACCCACATCGGCCGCCAGCCGCCCTCAAACAGGGCATTCTTCTTGCCAAACAGACTGTGTCCGATCTTGATACGCAGGGCACCCATCGCATCGTTGACGATCTTCACTTTGTCGGCACCAAAGAAGAGCAGGTCACCGTCTTGCGCCCCCGAACGGGCCAACACCTCAGCGAGTGCCTTGTCATGCAGGTTCTTGACAATCGGCCCCTGCAAACCTGGCCAACGAGCAGCCCTGTCACCAGCGCCAGCGCTTGCATCGTTAACCTTGATATAGGCTAACCCTTTGGCGCCATAGATCTTGACAAATTCAGCGTAGGCGTCAATTTCACTTCGCGTCAAACCGCCAGATTCTCGCGCGCCGCCGGGGACGCGCAGGGCGACAACGCGACCGCCCTTCATGGTGGCGGCGCTGGAGAACACCTTGAAGTCCACATCGCCCATCAGTTCAGTCAACTCGGTAAACTCAAGTTTGACGCGCAAATCCGGCTTGTCAGAGCCATAGCGGTGCAGCGCCTCGCTGTAGGCCATGACCGGGAACTCGCCCAGATCGACGTTCAGCGCGTTCTTGAAGACCGTACAAATCAGGCCCTGCATCAGGTCCCGGATGTCCTGCTCGGCAAGGAAGGAGGTTTCGATATCGATCTGCGTGAACTCGGGCTGGCGATCAGCGCGCAAATCTTCATCGCAGAAGCACTTGGTGATCTGGTAATAGCGGTCGTAACCGGCCACCATCAGCAATTGCTTGAACAGCTGCGGACTCTGCGGCAGTGCAAAGAAGTGACCGTCGTGCACCCGACTCGGAACCAGGTAATCACGCGCGCCTTCAGGCGTCGACTTTCCCAGCATCGGCGTTTCGATGTCAACGAAACCGTGGGCATCCAGGTACTTGCGCACTTCCATCGCCACGCGGTAGCACAGCATCAGGTTGTTCTGCATGTAGGGTCGGCGCAGATCAAGTACACGGTGGGTCAGTCGCGTTGTCTCACTCAAGTTCTCATCATCGAGCTGAAACGGCGGCGTCACCGATGGGTTGAGCACGGTCAACTCATGGCACAGCACTTCGACCTTGCCGCTTTTCAAACTCTCATTGGTCGTACCCGCCGGGCGCAAACGCACCAGACCCTTGACCTGAATGCAGTACTCGTTGCGCAGGCCTTCGGCGGTCTCGAACATGGCCGCGCGATCCGGGTCGCAAACGACCTGCACGTAGCCTTCACGGTCCCGAATGTCCACAAAAATCACACCCCCGTGATCGCGTCGACGGTTGACCCAACCGCACAAGCTCACCGTTTGCCCCAGTAGGGTTTCAGTCACAAGTCCGCAATAGTGTGAGCGCATAGCCATAAACAACTTTCGATTCCAACCCCTGAGGCGGGGTGCAGGTTAAAACAAATTGACTACGTCGACGATTTTTCAGAAGCCGTCGTGGGTGCCACCGAGCCCATCGAGATGACATAGGTGAGCGCCTCATCGACGCTCATCTGCAACTCAATCACTTCGGCACGCGGCAGCATCAGAAAAAAGCCACTGGTCGGATTCGGCGTCGTCGGCACATAAACACTCACGTAGTCAGCATCCAGATGGTCCGCAACTTCACCACTCGGCGCACCCGTTTGAAAGGCGATGGTCCAGACGCCGGCGCGCGGATACTGAACCAGCATAGCCGTTCGAAAAGCATTGCCATTGCTGGAGAATAGCGTGTCAGAAACTTTCTTGACGCTGTTGTAAATCGACTTGAAAACCGGGATGTGGGTAAACAAGCGGTCCCACTGCGCCAGCCACCAGCGACCAGCCACATTGGAGACCAGCGACCCTGTCACCAGCAACACCGTCAACACCAACACCACACCCAATCCGGGGATGTGACGCAAGCGCTCTATCCAACTGATCGTTGACGCTGGTGTTAGAGCTGAAAGACCCGTCAGCAGCCCTCCCAAAATCCCGTCCAGCAGCCCTACCAGCCACAACAAGACCCACATCGTAATG
>CAYHDD010000049.1:0-10276 GCA_964355195.1 uncultured Rhodoferax sp.
TCGGGTCTGCTCAAACACCAACTCGAGCGCCTGGAGGCTCAGCTTCTGCGCGACGCCATGCTGCGCTTCAAAGGCAACAAGACTCATGTCGCTGAAGAACTCGGCTTGACCCGCGTCGGCTTGCGAATGAAGCTGGTGCGCCTGGGCATCGAGGCCGATGACGGCCTTGCGTGATCAAGCAGAAGTCGTGCTCACGCTCAGGATCACCGCGCCGGATTACGCGGTTTTCGATCCGCTCGCCGCTGAGGCTGATTCGACCCCCGCCTCCTGACGCCGCATGATGGAATAGTAGAGCAGCAGGGCCAGCCCCACAGCAATCGGCATCAAGGCCCAGACCGCCGTGTCGGATCGATCGTTGAAGACATGGCCGATGGCAATGGCAACCCCCAGGAAGAGCCAGACCAAACCCCAGCGCAGACTGCCAGCCAGCGTTGCTTTCGGCTTGTTGGAGCCCTGAAGAAGTTCCAGCGGCAGCACCGGCACTTCCATGCCGCGCTCTATCGCCAGCATGCGCTCCTTGTGATGTAGCTCAAAGATCCGGATCTTCTTCTGGTAATCCAGCCAGAAGCCGAGCATGCCCATGCCGATGCCCATGACGATGGCAATAATGGGAATCAGGAGCGGGAGAATGTGTTTCAAATCAGACATGGTGCTTTCCTTTTTAAGCGCTGCGATGACGTTGATACCTGCTGCACAATGAAACGGTTTCACCTCGGGCTAAATATTTGTTGCCGTTTTCTGAAACCATTTGGAATCTACACAGTACCAAGGGTCATGCCTGCCGTCTTTCCCGATCAACCGACACGACCCAGCAGTGCAGCGCTGCGCGATGCCGATATTCAGGCGCAGCTACAGGCGGGCAATACCGTGACTGCCTTCAACGCACTGCTGGAGCGCTACGAACTCAAGGTCTTTCGACTCTGCGCCTCGATGCTGCACGACAAGAGTCTGGCTCAAGACTTGGCGCAAGAGGTCTTTCTGCGCGTCTGGCGCCACCTGAACCGCTACGACGCCAGCAGCGGCGCGTTTTCGACCTGGATCTACGCCATTGCACGCAACCAGTGCCTGACAACCCTGAGCAAGCAGCATCCGGCCTGGGCGTCGCTCGACGACACCGAGGTAGCGCAGCAGGTGGCTCAGATCTCCACACCCGCCGAGCGCAACGATGCCGCGTCGCTGGCCTGGCTACGCAGCCTGGTGCAGGCCCTGCCAAACGCCCAGCGCAGTTGCCTGACGCTTTACTACTTTGAAGACCAGTCGGTAGCCGAAGTGGCTACGCTGCTCGACCTGCCCGAGGGCAGTGTCAAAACCCATCTGCACCGCGCACGTCAGTCGCTGCACCGCGCACTGCAACAGCACGGCATGGCCGATGCCGCGCTCTGGACCTAAGGAGGACATGCCATGACGCTTGAATCCAAGCTGCCGAACAAAGAACCGGACGTCTCCGATACAGAAGATGACCTGCACCAGGCCCTGCGTCATGCATTGACGCCGCCGCCACTGCCAGCCGGATTTCGCACGCAGTTGCTGGCCCGGGTCCAGAGCGAGCAACTCGCCGATCTGCAAAGGCACCGCCAGCAACTCGATCAGGAATACCAGCGTGAGCGCCAGCGATTGCAGGCCGACTACCGGCGCCTGCGCCGCGACCGCCTGGGGCTGATCGTCGCCAGCGCCTTTGCTGCGGGCGTCTGCATGAGTCTGCTATTGCCCTGGATCTACAGCCTGGTGGGCAGCCAAGACTCCGTCAGCGTCGCCCTGGTTGTCGCCGTGATGACCCTGGCATTGGGAACAGGCGTCTGTCTGGAGCGCTTCGGCAAGCCTGGGCTGCCGGGTTTCGGTCCTTAGCCCGAAACGCCTAGCCGTGCCGAGCGTAGGGGCGTTAAAGCATCAAGGGCAAGCTCAGCGTGAACTGGGCTCCGCCCTGGGGCAGGTTCTCGACCGACAACTGACCGGCGTGCTGCTCGACGATGCCGTAGCTGATCGACAAGCCCAGCCCGGTACCCTTGCCGACGCTCTTGGTCGTAAAAAAGGGGTCGAAGACGCGCGACAGATGCTGCGCTGCAATGCCCGGACCGTTGTCGGCGAAACGCAGAATCGCGTGGGCTGCATCCTGCTGCAATGTGATGGTCAGTTGCGGCGTTGCGCCCGCGTCAGCGGTCGCGGCGTCATAGGCGTTCTGGATCAAATTCATCATCACTTGCAACAACTGGCCGGCGTTGCCATTGACGAAACAGTCATCCGAGCGGCTCCAGGAAATCTCGAAGCGCGGCGCCGTGCCCTTCTGCACCCAGTGAATGGCGCGCTCGACCACAGCATTGAGTTCGACATCGCTCATCTCCTCGTTCTCGACGGTTGAAAAGCGCTTCAGGCCGCTGACAATGTCGGCCGTGCGCTGGGCGCCTTCCAGAGTACCTTCGACCAGTGAGGGCAGATCATTGAGCAGGTGGTCGACACGCAGCTCGTCGCGCAACGCCAGCAGCTCGGCCGGCAGCTCCAGTTGGTGCACTGCCTCCAGGTAGCGCCGCAGGCGCGTGCCGTAGCGTTGCAGCACATGCACGTTGCCCAGCACAAAACTGATCGGGTTGTTGAGCTCGTGCGCCACACCGGCGACCAGTCGTCCGAGCGAGGCCATCTTTTCCGAATGCAGCAACTGCTGCTGCGCCAGCTTCAACGCCTCGTGCGCCTCACGTAACTGGTGGTATGCGCGCTTGAGCTCGCCCAGAGGGCGCCCGACCAGCACGCGACCCACCTGGCGCCCGGCACTGTTGTGGCGCGGCGTGCAATTGAGGTCAACCGCCACCACCTGGCCATCGGCACCGCGCAGATTGATTTCCACCTCCGCTCCAGCACGTGAAGCAGAGTGGTAGGTGGCGAGGCGCCAACGCTGCGCACTCTGCTCATCGGCCAGCAAGTCCAGCACCGCCGTGCCGCGCAGCGATTCCTCGCTGCGCCCTACCAGCTCGCACAAGGCAGCATTGGTCTCTTCGATCAGGCCCTCCTCGTTGCAGGCGACCAGTACGTCACTCATCGACGACAGCAGACTAAAGATGAACTGCTGCGACTGTTCGAGCTGGGCGTTCTTTTCCTCCAGCTCGACCTCGTCCCTGACCAGTTTGGAGTAGACCTCGTCCATCTTCTGGATCACGTCGATCCAGGTCGCCTCGTCGACACCATCGAGTTCACCCAAAGGCAGATGCGGCAGCAGTGGTGGGGGTGGGACAGACATGGTGCAAACTAATCAAGCAAACAGCGCGGCATCCCGGACTCTGATAAACGTCGCTTCAAACGCCTTGCATTGCCGGTGCTGCTGGAGTCGGTTGGCAAAACCGAAGGCGTCGTTCATCTCGTAGCGCTGAAAGACATCGAGGCCGCGATCCAGCAAAATTTTCCAGCCATGATCTGTGACGATGTGCCGGGCATGGATGGTTCCACTGGCATCAAACTCCCAAGTGAATCGGATGCCGACAGCGGAACAGGCGTCGGCAATCCGCTGCAAGCTTTCCTTTTGTTGCTCGCCCTTGAAGTCATCTTCGATGGTGATCAGGTGGGCAAGCACCTCATCCTCATCCGGCTTGAGCTTTGCCAGCGTCTCCATCAACTCCATGACGTTGCGAATTTGATGGAACATGCGGATATAGGGATCGGTGATTGTGATTTGACGTGCGCCTTTCAGATAGGGTCCAAACAACTTGTCGAAGGTCAAACCGCGTTGGTTTTCTTGCCAAACAATATGCTTCTCGCCAAGTTCCTGCTCTGCTTGAATCGGACGATCTGCCACTGGTGAGTCATCGGTTCCGACCGATTCCGGCATCGACTCGGTAGCCACGACCTTGTGGTACGAACCGGCGTACTCATCTTCCTCCAAAGTGCTCACGTCCTTCTGATTACCCGACTTTCCCAGATACGAAAATCGGACGCCGGCATAGGTTGAATCAATGCGCAGCAATTGGTCCTTGACCCGTTTACGACCTTCAATGGCGAACTTCAACAGCTCCTCAACCTCTTCCGGTGTTGCCTCGCCATGGGGGAAGAGAATCTTCATCAGGCCGGAAAAAGTCTTGTGGATACCGTCTCTGTCGCGCGTTGAAATGTCGGACGACAGGGTAAAAAGTGTCGCATAACGATCCGAAAAATCATGGCTGCGCAGTGATCGCAAGATCTCGGCGAGGTAGTCCACGACGAAGCCATAACCGCTGGAAAACATCTCGCCACGAATGATGTCCACCTCCCAGCCTGGGATGTAGTAATGGATGCGATCCAGAAAGGCTGAATCGTGAAACTTCTCGGGCAACGGGTCGAACAAGTCCGAGTGCTTCAGCATGTAAGGCACGGTGTGGTCGGTATTTCCAACAAAAACCATGGATGCCTCGGCGCCCAAGGTTTCCACGCCGCGTGAAAACGACTTATTGGCCATGTAGTTTTTCATGATGTCCACCAGCGCCTTGTCCACGCGCTTGCTCTTACCGGCGAACTCGTCGAATGCCACTACATCCCAATAGCCAACCAGACCCAGCTTGCCGGAAGAGTTATTCACGAACAGCTTGGGCACCGTGACCTCGCCTCCGGAAATCAAAATCCCGTGTGGAGAAAATTCCGAGTAGATATGCGACTTGCCAGTACCCTTGGGACCGAGCTCGATCAGGTTGTAGTTACGCTCGCAGAATGGGATCAGCCGCACCAACTGGCAAAGCTTGTTGCGACGGCCAAACATCTGCGGGGTAAAGCCAATGCTCTGGATCAGTAAATCTATCCACTCATCGGTGGTGAACTGTCGGCGGGCATTGACATAGCTATCGAAGTCAAACTGGGACAGTTGAATCGGCTTGAGAGAAGCCATGATCCAGGGCGACGAGCCCTTGTCTTCCGAAAATTCGTATTCCACATCTGCAATGCACCAGACTCCGCCAACCAGAAGTTTGGGGTGCGTCTTGATCGTTGCCGAGTCGATCAATACCTGTTTGATACCCAGGTTGGCAAATTCGGCCTCGTACACATCCGCCTTGTCATTGAGTGAAACGCTGATGCGGTCAATGACCTTGTGCTTGCCCTTTTCCTTGATGGTCGAGCGGATCAAGCCCGCCTCGTTGCGGTGCACATAATGCTTGCGCAGAATTTCTTTGACCGTTTCGATCCCGGTCTGGATGGTCGCCTCGTCATTGGTCGCGCAATACTGGCCGAGCAAATATTCCAGAACGTAGGTCGGAACAATGGCGTTCCCCTTAACGGTCTTGACCAAGTCCTTGCGCACCACCAAGCCGGCAAAATGCTGATTGATCTTGTCATCGAGTTTGTCCACACCAACACTCATGCTGCCGCCCCTTAAAAGTCAAAGTCGCTGGTGAACGACCGTCGAATCGTATAAGTCAGAGATTTGTATTCACGGTAATGCGACGTGCCATCCACCAGTTCTTCAAGACGTAGAAGTGCCTGTTGGCCGTTGGCCTCATCAGCCTTGCGGCTCAGTACAAAGCGCACAGGTATTTCCCGCTCACGCGGGTTGTCCGAAGTTAGGTCAAAGGCCAGCTCATGCTGGTCCGAAATCAGCTCACCGCCTTGCGTATAGATGCCGCCACGCAACTTGCGCCCCTGCAACTTATCGGTCACCGCCTGCGCCTGATACAGCACGACCGCCACCTGCCCCGAGGTAATTGTCTTCCCTGCGCCGCTGATGATTTCGACTTCAATCCGCGACACATCGCTCTGCCGTTTCTTGTTGATGCGCAGCACCGGAATAACCACCTCCTGCAAGGTCGCGCCGCCATGGACAAAACGGCTGCCGGAACCTTTCTGCCGCAGGCGATTGATGGACTTTGGAATCTGCACCTCAGCCGTTCCTAGAAGCCCCAGTTGCTCCGGCATGAAGGTCTTGAAGCTTGCACTGCTGTGCAAGCCCGTGCCCAGCACAAAACGGCGATTGCGGTAATTGATGCTGTCGCCCTCGGGTTCGCATGCGAGGAAATCACTCTCTTCCAGCACCCTGTTTTGGTAAATGAACCCGTGATCCGCCGTGACCAGCATGTTGCTGGCGTTGGCATTGGCCAGCTTCTTTATGATCCGAATCAGCTCTTGCAACGTATCCTCGACCGCCGCGAATACCCGCTCTTCGGTATCCCGCGTGTCACCGGTCTTGTCGATCAGGTTGTGATAGACGTAAATCACATCATTCTCACGCACTAGGGCACGAGACTCGTCTCGCCCCATCTGCATCAGGTCTTCGGCTTGAATCGCAGTGGCCGCCGTGACGGCGGACGCCAGTATCTTGCCCCGATTGGCCGTCCCCTGCGCACTTTGCCCATCCACCAAAGCAAGGCCGGTTTCGTCATTCAGCAGGGTTAGCGTCTTGTTCGGCAGCAATGCCGCCATGCCCAACTGCGTGTAACTAGGCAACATGGCAAGCGCCGACTCCAGTTCTGCCTCAAAGCGATCTTCCTGGCGCATCAGGCTTTGCAGTTCTTCACCGATTTCATAGCGGAAGGCATCGGAAATCAGCACGCAGACCTTGCCTTTGCGCTCGACAAAAGGCCTGACCCAGCGGTCAAAAAACTGCCGCTGCAAGGGCACCGGCGTGGCATCCCACTGCGTCGCTGCGTCAACAAACACCTGCCAGTTGTTGTTGAGCTTCTGCAAATAGTTGTTGCTGTAAATATTCTCTACCTGCGTATTCAACGCGGCGAGTAAGGAGGCCTGCCCGGACTTGCGGGTATGAAAAATGAACTTGCGATACAACTGGTCGATCTTGAACCAACTGCGCGCGTAGTTCTGCACCCCGTCCGCCAGCGAGCTCATCTCCAGCCGCGCACCCTCCAGCGTATGGACGAAGGTCGCTGCAACCTCAACCGCGCTGTACAGGTCGGCATATTGGGCGTACCAATGCCCCTGCCTGCGCTGCCGCACCCATAAAGCCACGTCGCCAGCGCTCAGCGTGCGGGTGGCCACGCCCTCGACCAGGTTGATGATCGTCTTGCGGTCGATCAACTCAAAATAGTCCAGTTCCAGCAGTTCCCGGAAATCACGCCGATCAAGATCTTGCTCGATGCCCAGCGCATCGGCGCACTGCGCAGAAAGCATTTCAAAGCTAGCGGCATACTGCCGGCTGTCCTTCCAGCGCTTGAGAAAAACCAATGCTTCGGCGACCAGCTTGGGTGTGCCATGGATCCCGATCGCATAACAGGACTTGAACAGCTCAATGACGAAGTCACGCAGACCCGGCGTTGCAGATTGATAGCCGTAGCTGCGCAACATTTGCTTCCACAGGAAGTCATCCAGAGCGCAGCGGCCAATCAACCGAATCCGTTCCTCGGAGCCCTCCGCCAACTCGGCCAGCAACGCCTCCAGAATCACGTCCAGCCGTGGTTCGGCCCCGGCACACACGGCCAGCAACTTCAGGCGAATCGTCGAGGCAGAATCATCACTCTTCAGCAGGCGCTTCAATGCCTCCTTGCGTTTGCTGGCACCAAAAAATTCAGCGTGGGCCTGCACCACCTCAGCAAAGGCCGGACCCAGATCCAACTCGGCCAGCCACAAAGCCACCTGATCGGTGCGGAACTCCCCGTGCGCCAGTTGCACATCCAGCAACCAGTTCTCCAAATCTGGCGGCTGAGGGCCGTCGCTGTACAGCAAGAACTTCTGTTCTGACAGTTCTCGCAGCATGCGGTGTTTGACGCCAAACTCATTGTTCGCCAACTCGATTTTTTCGACGCCCGGCAGAACCAGCGCAACATAGTCTGCGCGCAGCTCGTGCTTGCTGTCGTACCAGAAGACGATCCGATGCTTGTCGAACAGGCGGCTCAGTGCCTGGCCAATCTTGCCTTCACTCACGTATCGCCCCCATCTCGTCCTTTGCTGCGGAGGCCGGCAGGGAGTACCACGTTCCCTTTCCCTGTCCATGCTGTTGCAGCAAATTGCGGCTGACCAACTCTGCCAGCCGATTTTTTATGGTGGCACGTTTGGCTTGGGTGGCCAGCATGATTTCGCCGGTGGTGATCCTGCCGCTTTCCTTGACAAGTTCGAGTATGTCGGACGCCAATTGGGGCATGGCTTGCAGAAAATAATGCTCACGCTCAACTTTTTTCAGCAAGTTATCTTTTTGCTTCTTCAGTGCACGCAAAAAGAACAGCAACCAGGGATCCCAATCTGGATCATCCCTCTGCAAAGTGGTCTGGGTCCGCCGCAAGGCCAGGTAATAACCGTCCTTGTTGGCTTCCACCACACTCTCCAGCGAGCTGTACGGTACATAGACATAGCCCGTTTTCAGTAAGAGCAGCGTGGTCAGTATCCGCGACAACCTGCCGTTGCCATCCTGAAACGGGTGGATGGCAAGAAAGCGCACCACAAACACCGCCACCACCAACAAGGGATGCAGGAATTTATCCGTCAGGGCCTGGTTAGCCCATTCCACCAGCTGCTGCATCTGCATGGGGGTTGCAAATGGGGTGGAAGTTTCGAAGATGATGCCGAGCTCTTCCCCGTTCTGATCGAAGGCTGCCACGCTATTGGACAAGGTCTTGTAGGAGCCCCGATGACGCTCGTCCTTGTCACTGTGGCGCAGCAGCAGCGCATGAAGTTGCTTGATGTGGTTCTCAGTCAGTGGGATGGTGCTGTGTGAATCAAACAACAACTGCATCACCTCCGCATAACCGGCCACCTCCTGTTCATCGCGGGTGCTGAACTTTTGCTGCTCCAGCTTTTGCAGCAGGCTTTCCACTTCCCGGTCAGTCAACTTGGCACCTTCGATACGGGTGGACGACGCTACGCTTTCTACCGTCGCAACCCGGCGCAGCGCCTCCAGCCGCTCGGGCGCCAGGTTGCGGAAGGCCTTCCAGCCGCCCTTAAACTCATCGACTTCAGCGATGAGATTCAGGATTTCAGGGGTGATCTGAGGCTTGACCATTTGCACTATGAGTGTCCCTATCCATAAAAATAGCCATATTTAGCCATATCACTCCTCATCCTTCGCGTCCAGCCCCGGAATCTTTTTCAGGGCGGCACCCAGCTTGGTGTAATTGACCTTCACGCCGTCATCAAGATCCAGCACGACCTGCCGGGTGGCCAGCGGGTACAGCGTATCGCGCTCGTAATCGTCCAACTCGACCAGAATCTTCTTTAGATCTTCGATCCGTTTCAGCGCCTTGGTCTTTTCGCCCTGGCTGGCCGAGGTGCTGATGCTCATCTGCTCCTGATGATCACGCTCGCTGACCAACTTGCTGCGGAAGTCGCGCAGGTATTGCAGGACGACGCTGGCCGTATCCGGGCGGTAGCGGTGCAGGTAGATCAGCGCGTTGAAGTTGCCTTTCGGGCTGCTGAACAACCAGTAGATCGGGCGCTTCTTGTAGCGCTTGACGTGGTCGGTGTAGAACTCCTTGAGGAAGAAGTCGCGGATCGGCAGCGACTTTCCCTTCTTGCCCAGCGCTGCTTCGATGAAACGCAGGTTTTCGTCGTAGCGCTCGTCGCCGAAAGTGACACGCAGGAAATCGCGGAAACGGCCGGTGATGTCGTCGGGGAACCAGTCGCCATCGAGTAGCGGAATCACGTTGTCGGCATCTGGTGTGAAGCGCGGCTCCGGCACTTGCCGCAGGTAATCCTCCAGCGTTTCGCCCTGATTGGCGAGAATCAGGCCCGGCTTGTCGAGGCTGTAGCGACCGAACATGCAGCCGACGGCGTAGGAGATGAAATCGCGCATCGTGTCGGCGCGTAGCAGGTCTTCAAGTTCCTGCTCGGACTTGTTGCTGCCGTAGCGATAGTGGGGGTTGCAGGTCAGGGTGATTTCGGAGAGTGGGACTTCGGGCTTAAGCTCGTCTTGCAGGCCGTAGGCTTCGATGAAGATGCGGTTGTTTTCTTGTTCGAGGCGCTGCATTTCTTGCGTCATCTGACGCCAGTGGGTGCGGAGTTGGGTGTAGGTGGCCATTACATTGGGTTGACGGTAGTCGATCTTAAATAACGGAAAGTAGTCAAATTCCCACGAAACCTCGCATGAATCCCAATCAACTTTTGCCAAGGAAACGAGAATCTCCACGATATTGCTGACCTTGTCGCGATCAAAACCAAGGAACGGAATTCTGGCTAGCTCTGCACTCGTAAAACTCATGGTCGGGGCCATAACTTTTAGATACTGATGAGCAACCTCGGAACACAAAAGTCCAAGTGCGGGGTAAAGATATTCCTCGCTGTCACAAAAGACGGAGCGACCTGTATCGTCATATACGAAACCCTCGCTCTTGTATCTAGCAGCAAAGCGGGCTGAACTAATCTTGGAATAAGTGAGGCCCGAATGAAAATA
>CAYHDD010000050.1:0-10240 GCA_964355195.1 uncultured Rhodoferax sp.
TGGCGCTGGGTGTCTTGCCCTTCATCGGATCCGGCTCGACCTGGCTGACGCTGACGGTGGCGGGACTGGCGATGGGCATGATCATCTTCATCATTGCCTCCGGACTGACGCTGATCTTCGGTTTAATGGACGTGCTCAATTTTGGCCATGGTGTTTTCATTGCGCTGGGTGCCTACGTGGCGACCTCGGTGCTGGGGCTTATGGGCGATTGGACCGCTTCACCCTTGCTGTGGAGCAATCTGGTGGCGCTGGCCTGCGCCATGGGCGTTGGCATGCTGGTGGCGGGCGCTGTCGGGCTTGCTTTCGAGCGCTTCATCGTGCGGCCGGTCTACGGGCAGCACCTCAAGCAAATCCTGATCACCATGGGCGGCATGATCATCGGTGAGGAATTGATCAAGGTGATCTGGGGTCCCCAACAGATCGCCCTGCCTTTGCCCGAGGCCCTGCGCGGCTCGCTGTTGATGGGGGATGCATCCATCGAGCGGTACCGCGTGACGGCCGTGGTAGTCGGGCTGTTGGTGTTTGCCGTTCTGACCTGGACCCTGAGCCGCACCAAGATTGGTTTGCTGATCCGCGCCGGGGTTCAGGATCGCGAAATGGTGGAGGCGCTCGGTTACCGCATCAGGCGCCTGTTTGTCGGGGTGTTTGTGGTCGGCAGTGCGCTGGCCGGGCTGGGTGGCGTCATGTGGGGTCTGTACCAGCAAAGCGTGACGCCGCAGATGGGGGGCCAGGTCAACATCTTGATCTTCATTGTCATCATCGTCGGCGGACTCGGCTCCACCGGGGGGGCGCTGATTGGTGCGCTGATGGTCGGACTGATGGCCAACTACACCGGTTTTCTTGTCCCGAAGGTGGCCTTGTTTTCGAACATCGTGCTGATGGTTGCGGTGTTGCTGTGGCGCCCGCAGGGTGTCTACCCCGTCGCCAATAGATAGCCCAGGCAAACCATGATGGATCGAATTCTTTCCAATGATTTTCCGCGCAACCGCGTGCTGGCCGTGCTGCTGGTCGCGGTTCTGTTGGGGCTCATGTTCGCTCCGTTCATCTTTTCAGGTGTCAAAGCGCTTTCGGTCGCTGCCAAGGTGCTGGTGTTTATCGTTCTGGTGGCAAGTTTCGATCTGTTGCTGGGCTACACCGGTATCGTCAGCTTCGCGCACACCATGTTCTTTGGCATTGGGGCCTACGGCATTTCGATCGCCAGTACACGCATGGGAGCGAGCTGGCAGGCACTGGCCGTCGGCCTGGGTGGATCGCTGCTGCTGTCGTTGTTGCTGGCGCTCGCGGTGGGCTTGTTTTCGCTGCGGGTGCGCGCCATCTTCTTTGCCATGATCACGCTCGCGGTGGCATCAGCCTTTCAGACGCTTGCGTCGCAGTTGTCGGACTTCACTGGTGGCGAAGACGGCTTGACCTACAAGCTGCCGGAACTGTTGATGCCGAGTCACGAGTTCTTGGCGCAACCGTTCCTGGGGGTCTTGATCGACGGGCGCTTGCTGACCTACTACCTGTTGCTGCTCAGTGCCGTGCTGCTGATGCTGGCGCTGCTGCGCATTGTCAACTCCCCCTTTGGTCGCGTTTTGCAGGCTATTCGCGAGAATGAGTTTCGTGCCGAGGCGATTGGCTACCGCGTCGTGGTCTACCGCACGCTGTCGAGCGTTTTGTCGGCGCTCTTTGCCTGCTTGGCGGGCGCCATGCTCGCGCTCTGGTTGCGATACAACGGACCCGACACCTCTCTCTCGTTCGAGATCATGATGGACGTGCTGCTGATCGTGGTGATCGGCGGTATGGGCACGATCTACGGCGCCGCTATCGGTTCCGTGCTGTTCATGGTGGCGCAGAGCTACCTACAGGACTTGCTGCAACTCGGCAGTGAAGCGACGGTTTCTTTGCCATGGCTGTCGGCCGTGCTTTCGCCTGATCGCTGGCTGCTCTGGCTCGGCGTGTTGTTCGTGTTGTCGGTGTACTATTTTCCCACCGGCGTGGTCGGGCGCTTGCGCGCCAGTGCGGCAGGAGTCAAAGCATGAGTTCCCATGCCGGGCCTTCATCGGCCTATGTGAACTGCGCCGGCCGCGAAATCCATTACACGGAGTGGGGCAGCGCGCACAGGCAAACCGTGATTGCCTGGCATGGTCTGGCACGTACCGGACGCGACATGGACGAACTCGGCGTCCACTTGAGTGCGCGTGGCTACCGCGTCATCTGTCCCGACACCCTCGGACGTGGCCTGAGTCAATGGAGTGCACGGCCCACGCAGGAATACTGTCTTGCCTTCTATGCGCGTGTGGCGTGCGAACTGTTTGACCGGCTGGGGATTGAAAAGGCGCACTGGCTCGGGACCTCGATGGGCGGCTCGATAGGTACCGTCTGCGCGTCGGGTTTGCTGGAGCCGGCCATGAAGCCACGCATTGTGAGCCTGACGCTGAACGACAATGCGCCACAGCTGGCGCAGGCGGCGATTGACCGTATCCGCGCCTATGCCGGCAATCCGCCAGCCTTCGCCACAGTCCTTGAACTGGAAGCCTTTTTCCGTCAGGTTTACAAGCCCTATGGTTGGCTCAGTGATGCGCAGTGGCGGCGTCTGACCGAAACCTCAACGCGACGCCTGCCTGATGGTCGTGTGACACCGCACTACGACCCAGCCATGGTGCAGCAGTTCATCAGCCATCCGGATGACTACTCAATTTGGGATCACTACGACGCCATCACCGTGCCTGTGCTGTGCTTGCGCGGCAGCGACTCGGATCTGGTGATGCGTGAGACGGTTGAGCAGATGATGCAACGAGGTCCGGGTGCGAGGGGCTTGTTGCAGTGGGTCGAGGTGGCGCATTGTGGCCATGCACCCGCCCTCAATGTGGCAGACCAATTGGACCGCGTCAGTACTTTCATTGATGCCTGTGCCGAGGTCGATCCCATAGCGTTCTAGATCAGCGGATCGCCGGGTCGGCTGCCCATTCGAGGCCCTCGGAGCGGGTCCAGCGTGCCGTCGCCATGACAGCTAACGTAGTGCTCCCATCGCCAGTGCTGCCGTCTTCGAAGTGGCCAATTCGGTGCCGAGGTCGGTCAACTGGGTTGGCCAACCAGCCAGATGCCGTAGGCTGAGCTGACCGAGTGCGTCGATCCAATTTGGGTCATCGTTGACGCATGCAATGTAATGGAATGCCTCACCACCCGCTTGTAGAAAGGCCTGGCGAGCTTCGATATCGATTTCCTCGAGCGTTTCAAGGCAGTCACTGGTAAAGCCGGGGCAGACCACATCGACCCGCTTGACTCCTGCCTGTGCAAGCGCAATCAAACTGGGTTCGGTGTAGGGCTGCAACCATCGA
Organism: uncultured Rhodoferax sp.; assembly: GCA_964355195.1. GTDB lineage: Bacteria > Pseudomonadota > Gammaproteobacteria > Burkholderiales > Burkholderiaceae_C > Rhodoferax. The sequence goes on from CAYHDD010000050.1 coordinate 3,321, forward strand.
GCACGGCCCAATCGGGATTGAAACGTGACCTGATACTGCGGCGCCGTCAATCCGAGGCGCTCAGCCAACAGTCTCGCCGTCTTCTGGCACTCGCAGTGGTAGGGGTCACCGAGCTGCAGCGTACGTTGCGGGACGCCGTGAAAGCTCATGACCAGACGTTGCGGTTGACCATGGTCTTGCCAGTGACGCTGGATGCTCAGGGCCAGTGCTTGAAGATAACCGGGGTCGTCGTGATAGCGGTTGACGAAGCGCAGTTCCGGCAAGTTGCGTACGGTGGCTGCCCAGGCGTAGACGGCGTCAAACAGGCTGGCCGTTGTGGTAGCCGAGTACTGCGGGTAAGCGGGCAGAACCAGAATGCGGGTCGCCCCATCAGCTTTCAGAGCGTCGAGCTGCGTGATGATCGAATTTTGCCCGTAGCGCATGGCGTAGCGCACCAGAACGGCCTGCCCCTGCGACTCCATCCAGTGCTGCAACTGGATCGCCTGCTTCTCGGTCCAGACCTGAAGTGGCGAACCCTCGGCGCTCCAGATGCTGGCGTACTTGGCCGCCGAGCGGGCCGGTCGAACGCGCAGGATGAAACCGTGCAATATCAGCCACCAGGGCAGGCGCGGGATTTCAACAACGCGCGGATCGCTCAAGAACTCGGCCAGAAAGCGCCGCACATCTGCGGTGCCGGCACTCGCCGGTGTGCCCAGATTGCAAAACAGCACTGCCGTGCGTGGTGCCTGACCGTGTGTGAAGGATGGTTCCGGCTTGAAGGATGTCATGCCGCTATTCTCTCGCAATTGCGTCGCTGCAGGCGACGGTCTCTCCTTGGTCGTGCGCACTCAGCGCCGCGACAGCGGCTGTCGCGCTGCGCACCGCGCCCTCCAGCGTGGCTGGATAGGGGCCCGCCACGTAATCGCCGCAGGCCAGCAAGCCGTCGCAAACGGACGCGCCGGGACGCCGGAGCGCCGGGCTACAGGCGAAAGTGGCGCGCTTTTCAACAATGGTTTGCACCACCTGCAGCTCTAGCCCCAGTTGCTGGCGTGCCTGTTCGAGGACCTGCGTCTGTAGCGTCTTACGCTCCAGCGTGCTCGCGCTCACGACAAACGCTAACAGTCCGGCCGGTCCACCGAGCTGGCCACGATCAAAGACAAACTGTGCTGGACCTGCTGCGGACCCATGCGTCCCGCTGCGCAGGGCCAGCATCGGGTGCGTCAAAGTGGCGTTGCTCGCCCACGCATAGACCGTGGCGATGGCATCGAACTGGAGGTCGTTGCACAGGCTCAGCCACGCCTCGCTCGACCGGGCCCGTGTGGCCGGGAAGTTGGGTGTGCTGAGCGACACGATCTTGACGGCATCGCGAGCCGGTGTGGCGAGGATGACGCGATCAAAGGCCCGCTCCTGGACCTGCCACTGTGATCCTGACAGGGACAACTTATGGACTCGTGAACCCAGTTCGATGGCACAGCCTCGGGCATCGAGCCAGCGTCTGGCTGGAGCGGGAAACAGCTCAGAGAGACTGACGCGCGGCAACAGCAGGTGTGAACTGCCTGAAGGACCCCGCACGGCGTCCCTCAGCACACGCAAAAAGACACTGGCACTGGCTTGGTCGGGAGGGCGGTTGAGCGCCGACAAACACAGCGGTTCGATCAGCTCGGTCTGCACGCGGGGACTGAGGCGTTGGCACAGTTGCGCTACGCTGAGGCTTTCATGGCAGGTGAAACCCTGGCGCTGCCAGCGAGTCATCTCAAGCAGCGCCAGCCATTTGTCGGTCAGGCTCCAGCCGCGTGCCACGAGCAGACCGGCCAGTGCGTCGAGGGGCGCCGGCCAATTCGGGAACTGCAAGCCCTTGCCATCGGGAAAGCGCAGTGTCAGAGTTTGGCGCAGCAGTGCGCTTGGCAGATCAACGCCCACCACTTGCAACAGGCGCAGGCTCTCGCTGTAGGCGCCGATCATGATGTGCTGACCGTTGTCCAGTGTCACCGGTGTCGCGTCGGCTCGCTGGCCGTCCAGGGACCGGGCGCGGCCCCCGAGGCTGTGGGATGCCTCAAAGACACTCACATGGTGACCGGCCAGAGTGCCTTGGACGGCTGCAGCCATGCCAGCCCAGCCGGCGCCGATGATCGCCAGTCTCATGGCGCCTTGGTTTGTGGCGCGCGGCGAGCGCTGCATTGGAATGGACCCGCCGCGCGTCCGCGCGCCAGGGCCGACTGCTTGTTGGCTGGCCTGATCATCTAGACCCGGCCCAGGGCCTGCACCTTCCAGGCCAGCCACAGTTTGCGCAGCGGTGTCAGGCTGACGCGCCGGTGTAGCACCTGAAAGTGGTCGCGCTCAATTTCCCTGAGCAGGGCACGGTAGATGCTGGCCATCATCAGGCCCGGTTTTTGTGCCCGTCGATCAGCGCTAGGCAACAGCTGTAGCGCCTCATCGTAGAGCTGATGGGCACGTCGGGCCTGAAACGCCATGAGTTGGCGGAAGCGTTCAGAGTCAATTTGCTGCAGGATCTCGTGGGCCTTGACGTCGTACTGCTGCAACTCGCTCAGCGGCAGGTAAATGCGCCCGCGCAGCGCATCTTCGCCGACGTCTCTAATGATGTTGGTGAGTTGCAGGGCCTGGCCGAGCCTGTGAGCGTAAAGGGTGGTCTGGGCCTGTGTCTGGCCGAAGATGTTGGCTGCCACTTCACCGACGATGCCGGCAACCAGATGGCAGTAGCGTTGCAGACCCGGATAGTCAAGGTAGCGGGTTTGCTGCAAATCCATCTGGCAACCTTCGATGACAGCCTGAAGCTGGCGTTGCTCGATCCTGAAGGTGGCCGCCAGGGGCATCAGTGCCTGCATCACTGGGTGACTGGGTCGACCGCCGAAGGCTTCGCTGACTTCGGCCTGCCACCAGGCCAGCTTTCTGCTGGCAACGTCCGACTTCAGGGTTTCATCCACCACATCATCAACTTCGCGACAAAAGGCGTAGAAGGCGGTGATGGCGGCGCGCCGGGGCGCGGGTAAGAACAAAAAGGCGTAGTAAAAACTGCTACCCGAGGTGGCGGCTTTTTGCTCGACGTAATCTTGCGGCGTCATGATGCTCCCAGTGTAGTGGGGTCGACAGCACTGCGGACTCAGTGCATGCGCCAAGCGCGCCAAGCAAGCAGCGGCAGGTCGCTCCAGCCCAGGGCTGGTCGTTGACGCCAGCTCCGGTGCTCAATGGCTTCGATCTTGTCGAGGATGCGCAGTCCCCCTTGTACGACGAAACGCAATTCCCAGCCGGCGCGGCCCTTGACACGGCAGGCGAGCGGGGCGCCGCTTTGCATCAAGTCCCGGGCTTCCCTGACGTAGTAGGCAACCAGGTCCGCCGCGTGGCCGGATCGGCTTGAGGCCTGAAGGTCGGCGTCCATGACGTTGAACTGGCGCATGGTTTGCAGACTGGGGTACCAGCGTGAGCGCCCAATGTCGACGCTCAAGTCCTGCCAGAAGTTGATCAGTTGCAAGGCGCTACAGATTTGGTCGCTCTGGGCCAGCGAGTGGGGGTCCTGGACGCCGTAAAGGTGCAGCAACAGGCGTCCGACCGGATTGGCCGAGCGTTGGCAATAGTCCAGCAGTTCGGCGTCGGTGGCGTAGCGACGAAAGCTGGCCGTGAAGTGGACGTCCTGCTCGAACGCGTCAATCAGTTGCTCGAGCGGAGTGAGGGGCAGGCAAAAATCTTTCAAGACCAACCTGAGTGGCTGGAACACTTGGGGCCAGCGCCCACTGTCGGGTGAGTCCGTCGCAGCGCACCGCAAGTCCTCTCGAAAGGCGCAAAGATCGACTAGTCGTTGCGACGCCGGCGCCGCGCCTTCATCGGCGATGTCGTCGGCAGTCCTGGCAAACAGGTAGATTGCCGCTATAGGCGAGCGCAGTCGGGCTGGGCAGAGCCAGGAGGCGACAGGAAAGTTTTCGTAATGGGCCATTTCTTAAGGCTTACTGGATTGCGACGGGTTTGGCATTGTCAACAATGTACGCTAAGCCGACCCGGTTGCCAGCACCGGTTTGACCCGGCAGGTTAAAATGAGCGGTTGATCAATTTGGCGTGGCTGGCCTGATGTGGCAAGCCATTTATTTTTTTGCGCGGGTGGCGAAATTGGTAGACGCACCAGGTTTAGGTCCTGACGCTGGAAACAGTGTGGGGGTTCGAGTCCCCCCCCGCGCACCATCAGTGATAATTTGCGGGACAGTCCGCGGTCGTCTGGCGACCAGCCCTGTCCCCAACCGTTTGTAAATTTGCGGGACAGCCCTCGGTCGTGTAGCGACCGGCATGGTTCGCAACACCTTAGGAGTAATGAAATGACTGTTAGCGTTGAGACCCTGGACAAACTGGAACGCAAGATCACGCTGACTCTGCCGGTTGGCAAGGTTCAAGCTGAAGTGCAATCGCGCCTGAAGAAGCTTGCCCGCACCGTCAAAATGGACGGGTTTCGCCCGGGCAAAGTTCCCATGAACGTGGTGGCTCAGCGCTACGGTTACTCGGTTCAGTACGAAGTGATGAACGATAAGGTGGGTGAGGCCTTCGCCAGCGCCGCCAACGAGGCCAAGCTGCGTGTGGCCGGGCAACCGCGCATCACTGAGAGTGAATCCGCGCCCGAAGGCGAAATGGTCTTTGACGCAGTCTTTGAGGTCTACCCGGAAGTTCAGATTGGGGACCTCGCCAGTGCCGAAGTGCAGAAAATTGCCAGTGAAGTCACCGATGGCGCCATTGACAAGACGCTCGACATTCTGCGCAAACAGCGCCGTACGTTTGCCCTGCGCGCACACGACGCAGCAGCGCAGATCGGGGACCGTGTGACGGTTGACTTCGAGGGAAAGATCGATGGCGAGGCGTTTGCGGGCGGCAAAGCTGAGAACTTTCAATTTATCGTCGGTGATGGGCAAATGCTCAAGGAGTTTGAGGACGCCACGACGGGCATGAAGATTGGCGAAAGCAAGACTTTTCAGTTGGCCTTTCCTTCGGATTACCATGGCAAGGAAGTGGCGGGCAAGATCGCCGATTTCATGGTGACAGTGAAGAAGATTGAAGCTGCCCATCTGCCGGAAGTGAACGATGTGCTGGCTAAATCGCTCGGCATCGAAGACGCTACGGTGGACGGCTTGCGTGCAGACGTCAGGAAGAATCTGGAGCGTGAGGTCAAGTTCCGCCTGCTGGCTCGCAACAAGCAGGCTGTGATGGATGCCTTGCTTTCGAAGGCTGAACTGGACTTGCCCAAGGCAAGTATCCAGGCCGAGGTCCAGCGCCTGATGGACGCTGCCCGCGCGGACATGAAGCAACGCGGCATGAAGGATGCCGACAAGGCGCAGTTGCCAGAAGAAATATTTTTACCGCAGGCGCAGCGCAGAGTGCGCCTGGGTCTGGTGGTGGCCGAACTGGTGCGCGCGCAAGACCTGCAAGCCAGGCCGGAGCAGATCAAGGCGCACATTGAAGAATTGTCGGCCAGCTACGAGAAGCCAGCAGAAGTCATGCGTTGGTATTACAGTGACAACAATCGTCTGGCTGAGGTCGAGGCGATCGTGATTGAGAACAATGTGACTGAATTTGTACTGGGCAAAGCGCAGGTTTCCGAGAAGAGTGTGTCATTTGACGAACTGATGGCGCAAAATTAGCACCCAGGCAAACGTCGGCGGGTACGGTGGTGGTCTATCTGGAGATGCAATGAACGAGCGGTTGATGGCGATGGATATTCAGGGGCTGGGCATGGTCCCGATGGTGATTGAGCAGTCGGGTCGGGGAGAGAGGTCTTACGACATCTATTCGCGATTATTGAAGGAGAGGGTCATTTTCTTGGTTGGACCGGTCAGTGACCATGTCGCCAATCTGGTTGTGGCGCAACTGCTGTTTCTGGAGAGCGAGAATCCGGACAAGGACATTTCTTTCTATATCAACTCGCCTGGCGGTTCTGTCAGCGCGGGTATGGCCATCTTTGACACCATGAACTTCATCAAGCCGGATGTCTCAACCCTGTGCACGGGCATGGCCGCCAGTATGGGGGCATTCTTGTTGGCGGCCGGCGCCAAGGGCAAGAGGTTCTCGTTGCCAAATTCGAAGGTCATGATTCATCAGCCATCTGGTGGTAGCCAGGGGCAGGCGACCGAAATCGAAATTCAGGCGCGTGAAATTTTGAAGACGCGCGAACAACTCAACCGGATTCTGGCTGAGCGGACCGGTCAACCTCTGGAGCGCATCGAGCGCGATACCGAGCGTGACTACTACATGTCGGCCGAAGAGTGCAAGGATTATGGGTTGATCGACAAGGTCATATCGAAACGGGCGTAGCGCACATGGCTGAGAAAAAAGGTTCTTCCGGCGAAAAGACCCTGTACTGTTCTTTCTGCGGTAAGAGTCAGCATGAGGTCAAGAAGTTGATCGCGGGTCCGTCGGTCTTTGTTTGTGACGAGTGCATCGAGCTCTGCAACGACATAATTCGCGATGAGGTGCCGGCATCCGGCGAGGCGCGCCCTGCAATCCGACCGCTACCCACACCGGCGGAAATCAAGGCCAACCTGGACAACTACGTGATTGGGCAGGAGCCCGCCAAGCGTACCCTGGCAGTAGCGGTCTACAACCATTACAAGCGCTTGCGACATCAGGAAAAGCCCAAGAAGGACGATGTTGAGCTGGCGAAGAGCAATATTCTGTTGATTGGGCCGACCGGCTCCGGCAAGACTCTGCTTGCGCAAACCCTGGCGCGCATGTTGGACGTGCCTTTTGTGATGGCCGATGCGACCACACTGACCGAGGCCGGGTACGTCGGCGAGGACGTCGAGAACATCGTGCTCAAGTTGTTGCAAAGCTGCAATTACGACGTCGAGCGGGCTCAGCGAGGCATAGTATTCATTGACGAGATCGACAAGATTTCACGCAAATCAGATAACCCATCGATCACGCGAGATGTGTCGGGCGAAGGCGTCCAGCAG
>CAYHDD010000051.1:0-10219 GCA_964355195.1 uncultured Rhodoferax sp.
TGATCTCGGGGCGAACCTGAACCGCGGCTTTGAACTGATCGAACACATTGGGACTGGTTCGGTCCAGCAGCACTTCGACAAAAACCATCATGCCCGCGCCCAGTTTGAGTGGATTCAGCCGTGCCGCATAACCCAGGATGTAGCCTTCGCGCGTCAGGCGCTGCACGCGCGCCAGGACGGCGGTGGGCGACAGTGCCACAGTCTCGGCCAACTTCAGATTGGAAATTCGGCCGTCCTGCTGCAAGGCCATCAGGATCTTGCGGTCAATGCGATCAATGTTCGCGTGCACAGCGGTCTCGTTTGGATTCATAATTTGCCTGAATTGTAGGGAGCCTCTGCAACCCTGCTGTTTCAACAGAAGTGAGGGCACTCCATGAGTCACTATGCACTGAATGTCAATGGTAAGACACTCGAATTTGACGCGTCACCCGACACGCCGCTCTTGTGGGTGTTGCGCGACACGCTGGGCCTGGTGGGCACGAAATTCGGTTGCGGTGTCGGCAGTTGCGGCGCCTGCATGGTGCACCTCAACGGCTTGCCTACGCGCGCCTGCATCACGGCGGTGTCCAGCGTCGGACGCAAGCGTATCCTGACCATCGAGGGTCTCAGCTCACAGGGCGACCACCCACTGCAAACAGCCTGGCAGGAGCTTGATGTGCCGCAGTGCGGCTACTGCCAGAGCGGCCAGATCATGACAGCGGCGGCACTGCTGCAAGAGAACAAAAACCCCAGCGACGCCGATATCGACGGCGCCATGAGTGGCAACCTGTGTCGATGCGCGGCCTACCAGCGCATCCGTGCCGGCATTCACCGCGCCGCTGAAATTGCACAAAAACAAGAGGCGAGAGCATGAAGCGCCGCAGTTTCCTTCAGCAGTCGGCCGCTGGCAGTCTGGTGCTCGGCTATTACCTGCAACCCGTCAGCGCCATGCAGGTGTTTGTGACTCCGGCCGGCATGGCCCATGCCGCCGAGTTTCAGCCAAATGTTTTCATCAGCATCTCGGCCCAGGGCGTCGTCACACTTGTCTCCAAGCAACCCGAAATTGGTCAGGGCATCAAGACCTCGCTGCCTATGGTGATTGCCGAGGAACTCGAAGTCGACTGGAAGGACGTGCGTATCGTTCAGGGCGATCTCGATCCGGCTTACGGCAGCCAAAGTGCCGGTGGGTCGACTTCAACACCCAACAATTACAACAATTTTCTGCGCTTGGGCGCAGCCACGCGCACCCTGCTCTTGCAAGCTGCGGCGCAGACCTGGAAAGTCCCGGTCTCCGAGTGCCGTGCCGCCGATTCCGCGGTGTATCACGCGACGAGTCAGCGCGTCTTGCGCTACGGCGAGTTGGCGGCCACAGCTGCCAAACTGCCGCCACCGGCGAGTGAGTCGGTCAGACTGAAGGACCCGCGCGACTACAAACTTCTGGGTCGGCGCATCGGCGGTGTCGACAACCTCGCGCTCGTCACAGGCAAGCCCCTGTTCGGTATCGACGTACAACTGCCCGGCATGCTGTTTGCCGTGTACGAAAAGTGTCCGGCCTTTGGTGGCAAGGTCCTGAGCGCCAATCTCGAAGCCATCAAGGTCCTGCCCGGCGTCAAAGATGCATTTATCGTGGAGACCAGCACCGGTCTGACGGGACTGGTACCCGGTGTTGCCATCGTCGCCGAATCAACCTGGGCCGCCTTCAGCGCGCGCCGCCTGCTGAAGGTGGTATGGGACGACGGCGCCGTCGTGAATCAAAGCTGGGAAGGCTTCGTGGCCCAAGCGCAGACACTGTCAAAGCAAAGCGGTACTGTGTTGCTGCGCAAGGATGGCAATCCGGTGGCGGCATTTGCAACTGCGTCCAAGACGATCGAGGCAACCTACAGCTACCCCTTCATCTCCCACGCCAGCATCGAGCCGCAGAACTGCACCGCCTGGTTTCACGACGGTATGCTGGAGTTGTGGGCACCAACGCAGAACCCGGCCGCCGGGCAGAACCTGGTGGCCAACACCCTGGGCATGTCGAAAGAGAGAATCAAGCTGCACATCACTCGCAGCGGTGGCGGTTTTGGGCGTCGCCTCAGCGCTGACTACATCATCGAAGCGGCCATCATCGCGCAGCGCTTCAAGGCACCGGTCAAATTGACATGGAGCCGTGAAGACGACTTGCGACACGACCACTACCGGGCCGGCGGCTTTCATTTTCTGCGCGGCGCGCTCGATGACAAGGCTCGCTTGAGCGCCTGGCACAACCACTTCGTTACTTTCGCCAACCGGGTACAACGGGATGGTGCGTCGGTGCTACAGCCTGGCAGCGGCGCCAGCCTGTCGGGCGACGAATTCCCGGGCCGGTGGGTTGCCAACTGCCTGCTGGAGCAGACAGCGCTCGAATGCGGCATACCGATGGGGCCCTGGCGCGCGCCCGGCAGCAATGTCTTTGCCTGGGTCTTTCACAGTTTCATTGATGAGTTGGCGCACGCCGGTCAGCGTGATCCGCTGGAGTTCAGGCTCGAATTGCTGGGTTCGCGGGACATCGTCGACGCGAGCAGTGAGAGGGGAACACCGTACAACGTGGCGCGCATGCGACGCGTGCTGCAAGAGGTGGCCCGCCGGGCCGACTGGGATCGCAAGAAGTTTCCACGCGGACAAGGCCAAGGGATCGCCTTTCATTTCAGTCACCGCGGCTATATTGCCGAAGTGGCTGAAGTCACGGTCTCTAAAGCTGGCGCACTGAAGGTGGACCGCATCGTCGTGGTGTCTGACATCGGCTCGCAGATCGTCAACCTCAGCGGTGCCGAGAACCAGGTACAGGGCTCCATCATCGACGCCCTCGGCACTTTGATGTTTGCCGAGCTCGACATTCAGCGTGGGCGCGTCGTGCAACGCAACTTCAACGACTATCCCTTGATCAGTATGGCCGATGCGCCACCCCGCATTGAGGTCCATTTTGTGAAGTCCAACGAGCCTGTCACTGGCCTGGGCGAACCCGCCTTCCCACCGTTGGCGCCAGCCGTATGCAACGCTATATTTGCTGCCACCGGCAAGCGCGTGCGGCAAATGCCGCTCAGTCGATGCGACCTGAGCTGGAACTGATTCCCGGCGCACTCCGCCGGGCACACCGCCAAGCCCGGAATTGGATGGCAGCATGACTGGCGCAACTACCGTCCGGTCAGCCTGCGTGGTCAATTGTGGCGCGGCGCGGTCCACACGTTGGGCTTGATGCTTTGGTTCACCGCACTACCGCACATCGGCCTGGCCGACCTGACGGCGATCGGGTTTACCGGACCGACCTTCATCATGCTGGGCGCCGCGTTGTTTCTGGGCGAGCGCATGCGCGGCGACCGCTGGCTAGCCGCCGCGATTGGCCTGGCTGGCGTCATCGTGCTTTAGCTGGCGATCTCGGTGAGCGTCTTCAGTCTGCCTTTGAGGCTGCTGCACCGGACGCCACCAAGCACCCGGCAATGGATTGGCTTTGCAACCGCGGGCGTACTGGGTTCAGTCGGACACTATTGGCAGACACGCGGATTTCACGCCGCTGACATCTCCGCAACGCAGTCTCTGCGTTTCCTTGACTTGATCTGGGCGTCGCTACTGGGCTGGTTGCTCTTTTCTGATGTACCGAGTCAAACCACGGTGCTGGGCGCTTTGGTCATTTTGCTGTCCACCATCTGGATCGCGCGACGCGAACATCGACGCTAGCGCTCCTTACCTCGGCGTGGCAGCGCGCCAGCGTTCAACCGCCTTCAATGTATTCTCAACATGCTGGTCCGGGCTCAGACTTGAATACACGTAGTAGACCTTGCCCTCGGGACTGATGACATAGGAAATGCGATCCGCCATGTCGGGTTTGAGCCAAAGCGCAGCGTCATATTGCTTCATGATGTGGGCCCCGCCGTCGGCAGCCACAGCAAACTTGTCACGACAGGCCTCAACCGAAAACCGCTTCAAGGTCTCAATGTCGTCATTTGAAATACCGACGACCGTGGCACCCAGAGCATTGAACTTGGGTGTGGCTTCAGCGAAGTCGTGCGCCTCGACGGTACAGCCGCGGGTGAACGCTTTCGGGTAGAAATACAGGACGACAGGGCCCTTCTTCAAGGTGTCTTTCAAGGAGAATTTGAACGCTACACCAGCGCGTGCTGCGTCAGTGCTGAAATCCGGTGTCGTGGCACCCACTGCCAATGCAGCTCTGGCCGGATTGACGGCAAGTACGACGGTCAATAGGGCCCCTGTCAGCGCCCAGTGCATTCTTGGTTTCATCTTCTCGCCCTCTATTCGGGATTGCGGAATGCAACCCAGCAGGCCTGACCATAATCGCGTTTTCAATAACCAGCCGGAGAGCAGGGTCAACGACGCCTATGCGAGTGCTTCGGAATCTGCCCATCTCAGCGCTTGTGGCGCAATGCGTGGCACTCGATGTTGCACCTCAAATTCGCCACCAAACGGAAGTATTTGGAAGCATAGATTGCAATTGAGAGTGCCACTTTGAAGCGTGAAAAGATCATCGCTCCGGGGGCGAAAAGCGATCCTCCTTATCGGGCCTTTGAAACCTGGGCGCTGCGAATTCGTTGGCGAATACCATGCGGACACTGCCAAAGGCGTGTTGGTTGCCGAATGAGCCACTCGATCAGAATTCTCCGATGTTTGCCACTGGCCTGATCGTCTTTCGCGAGAGCTTTGAGGCAGCGCTGTTTGTCGGCATCAGCGCGGCATCAACAGGCGGCCTGGCTGGGCGTGGCTTGTGGTTGGCGTGCGCGGTCGTGGTCGGTATAGTCTGCTCGCTCGCCCTCGACTTCGGCGTCGAGCGCATCAGCAACCTGGCGCAAGGCATCGGTCAGGAACTATTGAATGTTCTCATCATCACCGTTGCCTTGTTGATGCTGACCTGGCACTGCGTCTGGGTCTCCAGGCACGCCCCCGGATGCTGTTCGGCGCCGGCCTGGGTTTGCTCGGCGGCGCCTCCAGCGGTGTACTCATCTACTTCAGTCTGGCACGAATCAAGACCCAGCAACTGTTTCGCGTGACGAACGGACTGATCTTGTTGTTGGCCGGCAGCCTGGCCAGCCAATTGGCCAGGAGTTTGGCTCAATCCGGCTTGGTCGACGCCGCAGTGGAGCCGCTGTTCTACTTTGGAGCTCATCACGCTTATCCAACTGATCTCGCGGCAAGCCAGATCTGCTCAAACGGGCCACGACCCTCCTGCGCTTACCGGTAGTGTTCCCGGATCTGCTCGTCCTGAATGAAGAATTCGCAAGTCAGCCGGGGGTGCATTTCATCGAACCTGAACCTGGGGGTTCTCCTCTTCTGCCTCAAGCTTGGCAAACTTTGCGCCAAACCCTTCCAACCATCAAGGGGGACGGTGCTGCCAATAGCGCTGATGCTCGGTGCGCTGGCATCTGATGTCCTGTGCATGCACCGAGCTCCAGAGCGCCGCACCACAATGGGGCGAATCGTAGACGGCAATTTGACGCTCTTCGTAGCGCTTCAGAACATCCGGCGCCGGGTGACCAAAGCGATTGCGATAGCCAGACTGCACGAGGGCGAAGCTGGGTCTCACCGCGTCCAGAAAAGCGGCGCTGCTGGAGCTCTTGCTGCCATGATGCGGAACCAGCAGCACATCTGACGCCAACAGTGGCCCGACCTCATCAACCAGCCGCGCCTCTTGCGTCTGTTCGATATCCCCCACCAGCAGAACCGTCCGGACACCGTTGGATATACGCAGAACGCAGCTCATGGCGTTCGATCTCGCGACCACAGCATAGTCCTGCTCTCTGGGGTGAAGAACTTCGAAGTCAACCTGGTCCCAGCGCCAGTGCTGCCCGGCGAAACACCGATGTACCCGGCGCTCTGCCTGCAACTCGTGATCATCCTCGATAGAACTGATCAGTTTCGCCCCGGACTGCATCGTCAGCAACGCCGACGCACCACCGGTATGGTCGCTGTCGCGGTGACTCAACATCAATACATCCACGGGCAGATCAAGCGCCCGCAACAGCGGCACCAGCACCCGGTGCCCGGCATCGCTCTCGCGACTGAAGCGCGGCCCCGCGTCGTAGATCAGGGCGTGCTGCGCCGTGCGCACGATCACCGCATTACCCTGCCCGATATCCGCAGCCATCAGGTCAAACTGCCCCTCATCGGGCCGTGCTGCGTGCCACAACAACACCGGCAACAGCAAAGGCAAACCCAACAAGCGCAAGCTCCATGGCAGCCTCATCACCAATAGCATCCCCCCCACTAACCCGACCACCCCGGCCCACAACGGTGCCTGTGCCACCGTCAGACTGGCAAACGGCAGCGCTGCCAGCAGCCTCAGATACCAGGTCAACGTATCGACAGCGAGTGCTGCCAGATCCCACAGCGGTGGCACCAAGACACCGGCCATCGCCAGCGGTGTGAGCAGCAGCGTCACCCAGGGAATTGCCACGGCGTTGGCGGCAAGACCCACCAGCGAAACTTGGCCAAAGAGCAGCAGCGTCAGCGGCGTCAACGCCAAGGTGATGACCCACTGTTCATGCAAGATCGCCGACAAGCTGGCCCAGGCTCGCGTCGCACGGGCGGGCACGCCGGTCACGGCATCAGCGCCGTGCGTCGGCTTGCCCTTGTCCGTGGCAAACAGAACCGCAACAGCGACAAAGCTCAACCAGAACCCTGCTTGAAGCAAAGCCCAGGGATCGATGGCGACCACCAGCGCACCGGCCAACAGCAAGACCTGGGGCCAAGGCCAACGCTTACCGGAAAGGCGCAACAGCGCCAGAGTTGCCAGCATCAGCACGGTGCGCTGCGATGGAACACCCCAGCCACTAAAAAACGCGTACGCACTGGCCACCAACACCCCCCCCAACAAGGCGGCATTAGGTGCCGGCAGCAGCATACACAGCGCAGTTGAGCGCCGCCACAGCCAAGCCAGCACGAGCGCAGCCACCCAGGCGAACATGGTGATGTGCAGACCTGAAATTGACATCAAATGCGCAACTCCCGTGGCCCGGAATACATCCCAATCGACACGCTCAATGGCATTCTGGTCACCCACTACCAAGGCGGCGATCAGTCCCGCTGTTCGACGCACGCCAACCTGCGCAAAAATGCGCTCACGCACCTGCTGGCGCCAACGCTCCACAACATGAAGGCCGGTCTGGGTCAGGCGCTGCGGGACCTCATCACCGGGGCCAGCACGCACATACCCGGTCGCTTGCACCCCTTGCTCCCAAAGCCAGAGCTCATAGTCGAAACCAAAGGGATTGCTGCCACCATGCGGTGCCTTCAGACGCACGCTCATGTGCCAGCGTTCACCGGCCATCATTGGCACGGGCTGACCACGCGCTGGGCCACCTAGATAAGCCTCACTTTCAGCAAGGAAATGGCCCGAATACCAACTCAAATGGAGGCTGCTCGGCAGTACCACGGCACGCCCTTGCGATTGCGCCGATTCAACATCCAGCCGAAAACGCACGCCTGCCTCGTTGTCATGCGGCATGGCTGCCACCACACCGGTCAGTGTGACATCGCGCCCCTCCAGTCCGGGCTCCAGAGCATGGTTCAAAAATGCACCCGCACGCAAACCTGTAGCGCCAAAAGACAGCAGCGCAAAGGCCAACAAAGTCAAGAAAACGCGCATGCCCTGATGCATTGTTCGCAGCCAGGCCAGGGCCAGCAACACGACAGACAGCAACATCAAGCCAAGATAGTCCGCTACTGAAGACAGATGGGCCTGCTGTAGCTGAGCCGCGCTTCCCGCCACCCAGCCAAGCAATGCGGGCGACAGCATGCGCGCCAGCGTCAGACCAGGGGTGCGTGTCAATGGCATGCCCTTATCCTAAAGGGCTTGCACCAACTCCAGGCCAGGACGCTCCAACCACTGCTCAAATTCTTCAGCCAATTGCACGCTGGCGGCTGTCGCTGTTGACCAGTCCCTGACCCGCCCAGCCAAATCTTGTCCATAGAAACCAAAGTCAGTCCGGTCCGGCAGCTTGCCATTGGGCAAGGTCCGAACCCAATCAGGATCAGGTGCCAACAACACCATGTTGTCTAGAAACGGGCTTGCCTGGTGCCGCCATTTGAGTCGCTTGTCAAGCCACCCGGGGATCACCGCCCTCTGGAAATGCGGGTACAGCACCAGGCCCTTGGCGCCAGGGGCGTTGGCGTAGTTCAAGTGCAGGTGATAGTCGATCAAGCCGCCATCCCAGTAGACACCGGGTGGTGCACCCGCGATGTCGTGCACAGCACCCAACAAGAATGGAATCGAACAGCTTGCCTGCAAGCTGTCCAGAAAATTGACCCCATTCAGGTGCCGTTGCACAGTGCGGTAGTCATCACGGTCAAAGGGTAAGACCAGGTCTTGCGTCGAAAACACCACTCGCTCAAGCCACGCCGCCATGGCTTTGCGCTGCACCGCATTGCTGAGCCAGGCCCCTAGAAAGCCAAGGGCCATGCGCCAGTTTTGCTCCCGCCCAAGAATGTGGCGCCCACGGGCGGTGATGATGTGCAAGCTGTACCGTGGGTGATGCAATACTTCCGAGAGACGTCCTTTGTAAAACATTTCCAGATTGTTTCTGAACACGGCACTCACGGCGGCAACCGAGATCCTCTTCTCGCCCGCTTGTGGCGCGTAGTGCTGATGAATGTAGTCGTGTTCGAGGCGCAGGAACGCGTCCGTCGGGTTGTCAAGGCAAGCGGTTGCCATGCGCCAAGCGCCAATCGAGGCACCAATCAGATGCACTGGTTGACTTGACTGTGTCAGCCAGTGACCGAAAATGAACCGATCCAGAGCCCCCAGAATCAAGCCCTTTGGACCGCCGGCGGCACCCGGGATCGTGCAGATGTCAGACGGCAGCAGGCCCGCATCTTGAATATGCCGCCGAGCGACCGGGCCGGCGTAGATTCGCAGAGCGCGCACAGGGGCCAATCTCAGGCATGGGCGCGGCCGGTCCTCGGCGCGAACCAGTCAAAAGATTCTTCCTGCAGCACCATGTCGATATCAATACCCAGCACTTCACCGACTGCGCCGGGAAACGTCACAGCCAATCCGCGTTCTGACAAATTGGCCTCCCTGGCCCGCGCACGCCAGGAGGCTAAGTGAATCAGTCCGGCCAAGGGCTCATACACATCGCGCTCGAAAGGAGCGCACTGATGCTCAAGCGCATCCACCATGATTTGCGGAAAGTGCCACTTGTTGGCCAGTCCGGCGCCCACCTCGGCATAGCTGAACCCAAACGCGGCACGCTCAGCACTTGCCCGCTTGAGATCTAACGGTCCAACCTGACTATCAAGCCTTGTCGCCGCCTCCGGCATCAAGGTATGGATCGCCAGTTCCCCAATCGCATGAATCAGCCCACAGGTAAACGTCGCCTGCGGAGGCTGGCGCACCACCCCCGCGAGAGAACGGGCCAGCTTCGCCACCTCCTGGCTGTAGGCCCAAAAGCGCTGTAGATTGATGCCGGGTACCAGCTTGAATGTGGCTCCGGACGCCGCCGCAGCAGCCATCGTCCGCACATGGCCGAGTCCCAGGATTGCAAGCGATTCCGAGACGCTGTGAATCTGCCCAGAGAGCCTGAAATAGCCCGAGTTGGAGAGTTGCAGCAGGCGCACCGTTAACGCCGGATCGGTGCTGATGAGTTGACTGATCTTCTTCAGATCGGGCTCATCGTGCACGAGCTCGTTGAGTAAAAGTGCGATCACCTGCGGAATGCTGGGCAGCACAAACTGCGAAGCCAGCAGGGTATTCAACTCCATGTCAACATCACTCCATTCAGCATAGATCAGCGGAGAACAAGTCCAAACTCATTATCTCCCAGCATCGCGTCGGCACTCGTCAATGTTGTCCTCAAAGGGTCAAGTCGGAATCGCGATCGCGGAGTCCTTCGTCGTCCAAGCGAACCAGCTCCGAATGAAGTTTCCCACCGAGTTAGCAGCTCTCTACCCGAGCGCACCGCCGCGCAAAGCCCACTGAAGCCTTGACTGGTGCTGTGGCGTCGCCTATTTCTCGCGCAAAGCGCGCCGCAGTTGGGTTCCCAGCTCGGGCTTGTGCGCAAACGGGTCGGTTGGGTTGCGTGCCAGCATGATGTCTTCCAACCGGCTTTGAACTGATCCAATCGCCTGGGGATGACTGTAGATGTAGAACTGGTTGGCGCTGATCGCATCAAACACTTTTTGTGCCACCTGTTCCGCCGACACCTTGCCCGAGCCAACCGCCTTGTCGCTCATGGCCTGGCTGATGAGCTGGCTGCGTGTGGGTTTGGCTGTA
>CAYHDD010000052.1:0-10158 GCA_964355195.1 uncultured Rhodoferax sp.
CGTGCCTGGCTCGACGCCCAGTTCACTGCTCTGGAGTGCGAGCCCCTGCGTGCCAGCGGCAAGGTACTGACGGCCGACAAGGTGCTGCGCGTCTCCGAAGCCGCCGGTGCGTCCTGGTTCGAGAACCCGAAGTGGTCAGCCGACTATGTCAAAGCGGTTCACGGCGCCTTGAGAAAAACCACGATCCGGGTCGATGTGCCGGCGATGGCGATTACGTACTGAGCCGGAATTTTTTCAGATCGCAGACGCGGAGTCGGTTGTTGACGGTGACGAGCAGGACGGCTCCATTCAGGTCCGTGGCGATGGCTTTGCCGGTTGGGTTGAAATGAAAATGATGCGCAAGGCTGATTGACTGCGCTTAAGCCGGCGCCTCAAACATCCCGGTGAATTTCGCTACTGCTTCATCCACTACGAAGTTCGGCGCGGTTTCAAGCTTGCGTGCACCGCGCGCCGCCAGGTCCACGGGGCGGGTCAGGCTCATGATGGCGACACCCTGGGTTTTGCATCCACAGTTCATCAGGCTGACCGTGAAACCGGCCACCCGCGCATAGTTGCCGCCCTGAGTGATGGGCGCGACATAGCTGACGCCCGCCATGCGGTTGAAAGCGGCGGAGGTGATCACCAGGCAGGGGCGCATGTCACCCTGCATTTCGTGCCCGGCGACGGGGTTGAGGTTGACGCGGACGATGTCGCCACGGTCAAAGATGCGGGCCACGGCTAGAGCACCTCATTGCCGACAGGTGCGACGGCCTCCCAGGCGGCCAGATCGGCGGGCAGCGGCGCTTTGGAGTCGCACGCGGCCAGCATGTCTGCCAGGTGGTATTTGTTGCGTGTCTTGGATGCAATGATCAGCTTGCCGCCGGTTTCCTTGGCTTCCACGGCTTGCCCCGCTGCGAAACCCAGGTGCTCGCACAGGGCGCGTGGGATGGTCAGGCCAACGCTGTTGCCGAATCGGATCAGGGTAAGTTCCATGTTTGCCTTAAGTGAACGAATGTCAAATTATATTTGACACCTCCAATTCTGTCCATGAAAACGATTCCCCTGCCATTGAGGTGTCAGACAATTGAAGCACGTTGACCCAATGGCTATTCGACCCTAAAATGTGTAATCACAGTAATTACATTTAAAGGCCTCTTATGTCCGTCACTACGCTGGTCCGCGACATCAAGCTCGTTGCAGTCGGAAACTCGCGCGGCATTCGATTGCCGCGTGAGCTGCTGCGCAAATACGGTATCTCCGATAGCTTGGTGCTGGAAGAGCGATCAGAAGGCCTCTTGTTGCGCGGAACAACAGGCGTCAAGCTGTCGCTGGATCAAACTTTCGCTGAAATGGCGGCGGTGAATGAGGACTGGAGCGATTGGGATCGCGTAGCCAGTGATGGCCTGGCCACCTTGAAATGGTGAGCGCACGCTCTGAGAAGCTGCTGCGCTATGGCCTTTATTGGGCCGATCTCGACCCAACACGCGGCAGTGAGATTGCTAAAACTCGCCCAGTGCTGGTCGTGAGCCCCGACGCAATGAATCAGCGGGTTGACACGGTCGTGGTTTGTCCTTTGACCAGTCAATTGCATCCGCATTGGGCGAGTCGGGTTGCTTGCGATTGTGCGGGCCAACCATCAGAGATAGCGGTTGACCAGATTCGCACGATCAGCAAATCGCGCTTGGGCAAGGGTCTGGGCAAGGTTGACGCCCTGACCGCCGCCGAAGTGCGCTCTGTGATTCGTCTGCTGTATGCCGACAATTGACCCATGAAAACAATTCGTCTAAGAGCTGGCAAAGAGCGCTCACTGCTGCGCCGCCACCCCTGGATTTTTGAGTCTGCCATTGCCAGGGGCGCGGCCGATGCGGGCGAGACAGTGCGCGTGGAGTCGCATGAGGGGCAGTTTCTGGCCTGGGCCGCGTTCAGTCCGGCGTCCAAAATTCGGGCCAGGGTCTGGAGTTTGTCCGAATCGCAGCGCATCGATGCCGCCTTCTTTCAGGGCGCGTGCGCGACAGCAGTCAAGGCGCGTACCCGCTTCGACATTCAGAGCGATGGCCTGCGGCTGGTGCATGGTGAATCGGACGGTCTGCCGGGGTTGATTGTTGACCGCTACGGCGATACGCTGGTGGCGCAGTTTCTCTCCAGCGGCGCCGAGCGCTGGAAGGCGGTACTCGCCGACGCCTTGCTGGCAGCCACCGGCCTGACCAAGCTGTATGAGCGCTCCGATGCCAGTGGCCGTGAGCGTGAAGGCTTGCCGCTGCTGAGTGGCTGGTTGCGCGGCGAGGGCGCTGTCGAACTGGTGTTGCGCGAGTACGACTGGCAACTGGCAGTCAACATTGCCAGCGGCCACAAGACCGGCTTCTATCTGGACCAACGCGACAGCCGCAAGAAGTTTGCGGACTATGCGCGGCGGCTGAAGTTCGGGAGCGTGCTCAACTGTTATTGCTACACCGGGGGCTTTACGGTGGCGGCGCTGAAGGGTGGGGCGTCCGAGGTGGTCTCGATCGATTCTTCCGGCCCGGCGCTGGAAAAGGCGGTGGCCAATGTGGCCCTGAACGGGTTTGAGGCAGGACGGGCCAGCTTTCTGGATGCGGATGTCAACGCCAGCCTGCGGCGTTTTGGTGCCGAGGGAAGAACTTTTGATGCCATCATTCTTGATCCGCCAAAGTTTGCGCCCACTATCGCGCACGCCGAGCGTGCGGCACGTGCCTACAAGGACATTAACCGCCTCGCCTGCAAGATTCTGGCACCGGGCGGGGTTTTGTTCAGCTTTTCATGCTCGGGTGGCATCAGTGCCGACTTGTTCCACAAAATCGTGGCTGGCGCGGCCATTGAAGCCGACATGGACGGCTATATTGTCGAGCGCCTGGGCGGCGCACCGGACCACCCGATGACGATCAATTTCCCGGAAGGGGAATATCTCAAGGGCCTGGTGGTGATGCGCAAGTAATTCCAATTCCAGATCATCCGGGTCGTTGTTGTCTCGCCTTGCATTGCTGGAGCACTGCCTGCGGCTCGACGACCAGACACGAATGACTTTGAACTGAAATATGCGGGTGCAAATGGCCGCTACACTCGCCTGCTTTACGGTAGTTTCAAGCGGACAAAAAAACCGATGAGTCTGATTCCTGCAACCATCCTGACGGGCTTTCTCGGCTCGGGCAAAACGACGCTCCTCAAACGTGTGCTGGAAGAGGCGCACGGACAGAGAATTGCGGTCATTGAAAACGAATTTGGCGAGGAGAACATCGACAGCGAACTGCTGGTCTCCGACACACGCGAGCAAATCATTCAGATGAGCAACGGCTGCATCTGCTGCACCATCCGCGAAGATTTGCGTGCCACGTTGCGCGACCTGGCCGAGAAGAAGCGTAAGGGCGAACTCCATTTTGAGCGTGTCGTGATCGAGACCACGGGTCTGGCCGACCCTGGCCCCGTGGCTCAAACCTTTTTCATGGACGATGAGGTGGCCGAGAGCTACCTGCTGGATTCGATCCTGACCTTGGTCGATGCCAAACACGCGCAGGCGCAACTGGACGAACGTCAGGAAGCGCGGCGCCAAGTCGGTTTTGCTGACCAGATCTTTATCAGCAAGACCGACCTGGTGAGCAGCGAGGATGTCGTTGAGCTACGGCACCGACTCAGCCACATGAACCCGCGCGCACCACAAAAGGCGGTGCATTTTGGAGAGGTCGCGCTGAGTGAGGTGTTTGACTTGCGTGGCTTCAATCTGAACACCAAGCTGGACATTGATCCTGACTTCCTCAAGGACGAAGAGCACGGTGCGGACGCTCACCACGACCACGACCACGCTCACGGCGAGCAATGCGATCATCCTTCGCACCAGCATGGTGGCGGACATCATCACCGCCATGACGACGATGTGAAGAGCTTTGTTTTCAAGTCCGCGCGTGATTTTGACCCCGCCAAGCTGGAAGATTTTCTGGGGGCCATTGTCAACATCTACGGCCCACGCATGTTGCGCTACAAGGGTGTGCTGTCGATGACCGGAACGGATCGAAAGGTGATCTTCCAGGGGGTCCACCAGTTGATGGGCAGTGATCTAGGGCCGCTCTGGGGCCCCGGTGAATTGCGCAGCAGCAAAATGGTGTTCATCGGCGTTGATCTGCCGAAGGACATCTTCTTGCAGGGTATGACGCAGTGCCTGGTCTGACTTTGTAACAAATTCAGAGGGATGAAGGCAGATGTTTGCCTCGATTTTGCAAATCATCGGTTTTCCTTTGGGTAAACCTGTACACTCGCCCGCCAACGCGAACCTGTGTGGCAAGCGTCTAAAGGTCGACAGTGAAGGTTCAATGATGGTGTGATAGCGCAGATTGATTCTGCGAGGAGGCTAGAAGTGAAAGTTCAAGACGGAAAAATCAAGATCGCAACAAAGGTGGTCAAAGTGACCAAGTCGGCCAAAGTGGTCATGCCGACTAAGGTGACCAAAGCAGTCGCAGGGGCTAAATCGTCGCCGAAACTGGTTGCCAAGTCAAAGGCCAAGTCGTTGGAGAAGCTCAAGCCAGCGGCGAAATTGAGTGCCAAGCCGGTAGCGCCTAAAGCATCGGATGCCCAGAAGTTGGCAGCCCAACCTGTTGTATCCGAGACCAAAAAGCCGGTCGTTAAAACTAAAGCTAAAACCAAGGAACCGGTGAAAGCAACGATTGTCGAAACCACGAAATCGGCAGCGGTGCCGGTCAAGGCCAAGCCCCTGCCGTCGCCTGTGCCGGCCAAACCTGGCGCTGGAGTGCCCATGCCCAACGTCGGTGCGCCGGTGCCTGCGCGAGCCGGTCGCCCGTCCTCGCGCCTGGCCCAGTTGACCGTTCCTTCGATGGCGCAGTCTGTGGCTTCGACTGCCGCCAAAGCCAGTTTTTCACAAACCATGACTTCACCCCTTATCGTGCCGCCGCTTGCCTCGACGGTCAAAAAAGATCCCAAACTCGCCAATAACTGGAAATCCAAGTCGGTTGACCAGCTGACTGACGCCGAACTGATTGCAATGCCCGACGACGAGTACATGAACGATGTGCAGATGGAGTTCTTCCGGCGCCGGTTGGCTCGACTGAAGCAGGATATCTTGAGCAATGCCGGCGAGACCACCGAGCATCTGCGCGAAGACACGGTGGTCGTTCCCGACCCGGCTGACCGCGCCACGATCGAGGAGGAGCACGCTCTTGAGTTGCGCACGCGTGACCGTGAACGCAAGTTGCTGAAAAAGATCGAGCAGTCGATTGCACGAATCGAGGCTGGCGATTATGGCTACTGCGATGAAACCGGCGAGCCGATCGGCGTCGGACGCTTGCTGGCTCGCCCAACCGCCAGCCTGTCGCTCGAAGCGCAGCAACGACGTGAACTCAAGCAGAAGATGTTTGGCGACTGACAATCCGTTAGCATTGGCTATTTGAATTTCTTCTGAGCTGCATGGCGATTAAGAATACTACCGTCGGATTTCTGTCGAAGATGGCCAAGTTTGTTCGTCATCCGACGAAGGACTGGTCGGAGCTTGACCATATCGGTGTCGTCGATCCCGAGGCCGAAGCTGAGCGCGGTTACACCAAGCAGTCGCTCAAGGAGATGATCGAGCGCAAAAAGAGAAACGATTTCGTACGGCGCCGGGAATTTGATGAGTTACGCAAGTTGCGCCGTAACGTGCCGCTCATCAACGCCGATCTGGCCGGGCGCCCGTCCTTCTTTCAGGGCACGACCACCACGTCCAAGCTCGATGAACGTGCCGACACCATCAAGAAGATTGATGACATTGAAGCCCAGATGTCCAAGCAGTGGTGGAAGGGCAAGCAGGACGAAATCGCCCTGAAGGGCAATAGTTTCCCCATGTCCGGGCGCGCCGCTCTGGAGGTCGGCGCGGGTGTTTCGAACGAGGGTGCACGCAGTGACAAGTCGGTTCCGGTCTCCGCCTTGCGCTCGCCAGCTCACGATGAGAGTTTTGCCGATAGTCGGGGAGGCGACTTCGATGCAACGCAGCCTGGACTGCAGGACATGGCGACGGAACAAGGGGACGGTCCGGTCCCCGAAACGCTACTGTTCCGGACTTCGGCCAGCAGGAATCTGGAGTCCGGCGTGAGCGGCTTTTCACCGTCAAAACTGTTTTCTACCGAACTCGGCGACAGCTTGGCGGATTCAGATATGGAGGAAGCCGCGATCCGTTTCGCCAACGGTGACGATGCCGGCGCTGAAGCCGGTTTGTTGACCGCGCTGAAGGCGGATGAGGTTCATCCCGATTTGGCCACAGGCTGGGCCGCCGCCCTGTTTGACTTGTACCGCGCGACCGGTCAGCAGAACCGTTTTGACCATATGGCTGCGGAATGCGAGCGGCGTTTCCGGTTGGTGCCGCCGGTCTGGTTTTCCACGCCCGAATTGCTCGGGCGCGCCGGGCCGACGCAGGCGTCCGACGCTCGGGCGGTGCCGGTATCGAGCAGTGCCACAACTTGGACCTGTCCGGCGCGATTCGACCTGCAGGCACTGCTCACCTTAAAGGTCAGCGTGTCGTGTGCGCCCGAACCCTGGCGCCTGGATTGGTCCATGATCGAGTCGATTACGCCCGATGCAGGCGAGCCCTTTGCAGATTTGTTTGACCAGTGGTGCGCTCAGCCTGTCGTGCTGCACTTTGACGGTGCCGAAGTTCTGGACAAGATGCTTAGAACCGTGACCCCATCTGGCGACAGGAGTTGTCCTTTGTTCTGGTGGCGGCTGCGCCTGGACGCCCTGCGTGTGATGGGCCTGCAGGATGAGTTTGAGTTGGCGGCGCTTGACTTCTGTGTCACTTATGAGGTGTCGCCGCCTCCCTGGCAGGCGGCCCTGTGTAACTATTCGGACGAGGCCATGACCGCTTCGGGCGAGAGCCGATCGCTCAATATCGGCGACGCCGATGATCTGCCTGATCTGGATATCCAGTCCGGCAACATCCCGACCATGCCGATGGCCTTCGACGAGGATTCGACATCGGTGATCGAGTTGTCGGGCGAGGTGCTCGGAGACGCCGCTGAGGCCTTGGGCAAGCTCCAGGTCGGCGGCGCGCAGGGTATGGTGCGCATTGTCATCGCTTGTGACCGATTGATCAGGGTCGATTTTTCGGCTGCTGGAAGTATTCTCAATTGGGTCGCTACGCGCGAAAAGGAAGGTTGCCACGTCCAGTTTCGTGATGTGCCGCGTTTGGTGGCGGCCTTCTTCAATGTCATTGGTATCAGCGAACATGCCAAGATCATGTTGCGCACCGAGTGATTTGGGAGCCATCCAGATGGATCAATTTCACGGTACAACCATCATCAGCGTGCGGCGCAAGATGGCCAGCGGTACGCAGGTCGCGATTGGCGGCGACGGGCAGGTCACGCTGGGCAATATCGTTGTCAAGGGCACGGCGCGCAAGGTGCGCAAGCTCTACCACGGCAAAGTTCTGGCAGGCTTTGCTGGAGCGACGGCCGACGCCTTTACGCTGTTTGAGCGCTTCGAAGCGAAACTGGAAAAACACCAGGGCCAATTGGTTCGGGCGGCCATCGAGTTGACGAAGGACTGGCGAACCGACCGTGTGTTGCGTCGCCTGGAGGCGATGCTGGCGGTGGCCGATGCCGATGCCTCGCTCATCATCACTGGCAATGGCGATGTGCTGGAGCCGGAAAATGGCATTGTGACGATTGGCTCCGGTGGTGCGTTTGCTCAGGCGGCCGCGATGGCCTTGCTCCATCACACCGAGATGCCAGCCCAGGATATTGTCAAGCGTTCGTTGGAGATTGCGGCTGAGCTGTGCATCTATACCAACATGAACCACACCATTGAAACGCTGCCATGACTCCGCAGGAAATTGTTGCCGAACTTGACAAGCACATTGTGGGTCAGCATCAGGCCAAGCGTGCGGTCGCGATCGCCTTGCGCAACCGCTGGCGACGCCAGCAGGTGGAGCCCGGTTTACGCGCTGAAATCACGCCCAAGAATATTTTGATGATCGGTCCCACGGGGGTCGGCAAGACCGAGATCGCGAGGCGCCTGGCGCGTCTCGCGGATGCCCCCTTCATCAAGGTCGAGGCCACCAAATTCACCGAGGTTGGCTACGTTGGCAAGGATGTCGATGCCATCATTCGGGATCTGGCCGAAATTGCCGTCAAGCAAACGCGGGTCGCCGCGATGAAGACAGTGCGCGTGCGGGCTGAAGACGCCGCAGAAGATCGCGTGCTCGACATCCTGATTCCACCGTCGCGCGCCGAGTTCGGTGTGCTGCCCAGTAGCGAACCGGAGAGCACGGCGCGCCAGGTGTTTCGCAAGAAGTTGCGCGAAGGCGAACTGGCTGAGCGGGAAATCGAGATCGACGTGACGCAGGCGGCGCCGCAGTTGGAGATCATGGGTCCGGCCGGCATGGAAGAGATGACCGAACAACTGCGCGGCATGTTTGGCCAGATCGCCCATTCAAAGCGGCAAACGCGCAAGCTCAAGATTCTCGATGCGATGAAGCTGTTGATCGATGAAGAGGCGGCCAAACTGGTGAATGAGGACGACATCAGGCGACAAGCGCTTCAGATGATGGAGCAAAACGGCATTGTCTTCATCGATGAAATCGACAAAGTGACATCGCGCTCCGAAGGAAACGGCGCCGAGGTCTCGCGTCAGGGTGTGCAGCGCGATCTGCTGCCGCTGGTCGAAGGCACCACGGTGTCCACCAAGTACGGCATGGTGAAGACCGACCATATTTTGTTCATTGCCTCGGGTGCCTTCCATTTGAGCAAACCGAGTGACCTGATTCCCGAACTTCAGGGGCGCTTCCCGATACGCGTTGAATTGCAGTCCCTGTCGGTGCTCGACTTTGTTGCCATCCTGACGCAAACGCACGCCTCCCTGGTCAAACAATACCAGGCCTTGCTGGCGACGGAAGATGTGCACGTCGAATTTCAGGAATCGGGCATTACGCGCTTGGCGAGCATTGCGTTTGATGTCAACGAGCGCACCGAAAATATCGGGGCACGAAGACTCTCCACCGTGATGGAGCGCCTGCTTGACGAGGTCAGCTTCAATGCGACCCAGCTCGGCGGGCAGACCGTTTCGGTGGATGCAGCCTATGTCGACGAGCGACTCTCCGAGTTGAGCCAGAACGAAGATCTGTCACGTTACATTCTTTAAGCATCACTTTCACTAGACGCGCTAAGTGCTTAATTTAGAACGTTTTTTGCTTTGAGCTACGCTCAAAGTCCTCTCTAAGTCATTGATTTCATTGAAAAAAATTGTTGCAAGGTCTCTTGCATCGGGTGCAATTGCTGGTACAGTGCAAAAATGTGCAATTAAGTGGTAAGAAGTGCCTTTGTGCTTCTGCTTTTTGCTCTTTTGCTTGTCCAAGGGTGCATTGTGTTTCAAGGAGCTTCTTCATTATGTCTGGACAGCAAGGGTCGCTTGTCGGTGCCGACCCGGCATCGTGACATTTTGAGTTCGGCCGCAGCGGGGCAGCTCACCATGACCAAGCATCCGCACGGCTGTTTGATGTTGTTTCCGCGGCCAGAATGGGACAAGTTTCGTGACCGCATTGCTGCATTGCCGATGTCGGCGCAATGGTGGAAACGCATCTTTCTGGGCAATGCCATGGATGTTGACATGGACGCCACCGGGCGCGTACTGGTATCTCCCGAGCTGCGTCAGGCCGCTGGCATCAGCAAGGATGTCACGCTTTTGGGCATGGGCAATCATTTTGAGCTATGGGACAAGGCAAGTTACGACGCTCTTGAAGCCAAGGCAATGCAGGCGGAAATGCCTGATGTCTTCAAAGAATTCTCTTTTTGAGGTTCGGCGGTGCAATCCCAATGGAAACATACCACCGTATTGTTGAATGAGGCTGTTGATGCTCTGTTCACCAATCCGGACGCCAGCCCCGGCGAGGCCAACGCCGATTCGCAGACCTATGTGGACGCCACCTTTGGGCGCGGCGGTCACGCGCGTCTGATTCTCTCCCGGTTGGCGCCGCAAGGGCGCCTGATCGCCTTTGACAAAGACCCGGACGCCTCGGTTGAAGCCCAGCGCATAACGGATGCACGCTTCTCAATTCGGCACCAAGGTTTTGCCCATCTCTCGGAACTGCCCCAGGCCAGCGTGGCCGGTGTGCTGCTTGACCTGGGGATCAGTTCGCCACAGATAGATAACCCGGCGCGGGGTTTTAGCTTTCGCGCCGACGGGCCGCTTGACATG
>CAYHDD010000053.1:0-10100 GCA_964355195.1 uncultured Rhodoferax sp.
TATTCGAGCGTCAGGCCCAGATCCAGAATGCTCTTCGCGCCAGCGCAGACCACAGCGACCGGCGTCTGCGCCAACTCCTGCAAGTCAGCCGAGATGTCGAAGTTCTGCGCCGCGCCACGGTGCACGCCGCCAATGCCACCGGTGGCAAAGATCTGAATGCCAGCCATGTGGGCGACGATCATGGTCGAGGCCACCGTCGTCGCCCCGCTGCGCCCCTGTGCCACGATGAACGCAATGTCGCGTCGGCTCACCTTCACGACCTCGCGCCCGGCCGCGCCGAGTTGCTCGATCTGCGCAGCGCTCAAACCCGCCTTCAGGCGGCCGTCGACGATGGCGATGGTGGCTGGCACCGCGCCCTGGGCGCGCACCTCCGATTCGACCTTGAGGGCGGTCGCGACGTTGTGCGGGTAGGGCATGCCGTGCGAGATGATGGTCGACTCCAGCGCCACCACGGGCCGCCCGGTTTGCAGGGCGTGAAGAACTTCGGGCGCCAGATCGAGGTAGGGATTGAGCATGGTTTGAATCTCCAATAGACGGGTTCAATGAGCCTCGGCCCAGCGGGCCTGCACCGTTGCCGTGGACAGATCAAACGCATTGGCAGTTGGACTTTGCAGCGTGATCTCGGCACAGGCCATGGCCCAAGCGACAGCATGCGGCAGGTCCCAGCCTTGCAAATGCGCATGAACAAGACCAGCCAGCAGGGCATCACCGGCACCGCCCGTGTTGACGACCGGCACCCGGCCTGCCGCACGCAAACCCGTAACCCCCTGGGCATCGCACCAGACCACGCCCTGCTCGCCCAGGCTCAGCACCACCTGTCGCACTCCCAAGCGGTGCAGGGCCAGCGCGGCGGCTTGCGTTTCTGCCAGCGTTGTGACGGGCAGACCGGTCAGAGCGGCCGCTTCCAGCCGGTTGAGCTTGAGCGTGTGCAGCGCTCCCAGCCAGGGCAAAAGGCGCGGGCATTTGAAGGCCGAAACCGCGTCCACGAATAGGGGTGCGCAGAAGTCACCTCCGAGCAAAAAGGCCAGTGCCTCCTCATGTAGGTTGCAGTCCAGCACCAGGCAGCGTGCCGCTGCCAGCTCTGCGCCCAGAGGCGCCAGCAAGCCCGCATCGAGTCGCGCCAGGATCGCCATGTCGTTCACCGCCACGGCCATGTCACCATCGGGCCCATGCAGCGAGAGGTAAGTGGCGGTGCTGGCGTCACTCAGCAGCGTGCAGTGGCGCGTATCCACACCGGCCGCTTGCGTGGCCTGCAGCACGGCCTGACCAAAGGCGTCCTGCCCCAGCACGCTCACCAGCGCCGCCGGGTGGCCCAGCAGGGCCAGGTTGTGCGCCACATTGCGCGCCACGCCGCCTGCGGCGCAACGCACCTGGCCGGGGTTGGAATCGGAGCGCAGCAAGAGCGTATCGGAATGCGCCACGATGTCCATGTTGGCGCCACCGATCACCAGAACGCCGGGCATGATTGTTGGGATGGGAGGGGGTTGGCTCACGGAGGCTTCTGAAGACTGCGAGCATGAATGATACGGTCCGGCCATGGACCGGTTGCCGTTCCCTCGCCGAAATCGGTAAACTCCCACGGCCTGTGCAACTCACCACCGATTGCGTCGATGACGACTACCTTGTGACCCTTCGTCGCCGTTAGCAAGTGATGCGCCGCGGTTGCCCCCCGTGGCAGGCGCGCCGCTTGCTATCATTTGCCGCATAACGAGGGGAACAAAGTCGATGTCCATGGTCCAGCTGGCGCTGCGTCGCCCCTACACTTTCATCGTGATGGCGATGCTGATCGTCCTGGCCACACCGCTGGCGCTGCTCAACATGGCGACCGATATCTTCCCGGAAATCAATATTCCGGTGGTCAGCATCATCTGAAATTACGGCGGCCTGCCAGCCCAGGAGATGGGGCAGCGCATCGCGGGCCAAAGTGAACGCGGCCTGACCACGACCGTCAGCGACATTGAACACATCGAATCGCAGTCGCTGGCCGGGGTCACCATCATCAAGGTATTCTTTCAGCCGACCGCCAACATCCAGACCGCCATTGCCCAGGTGGTGGCGGCAATGCAGACCCAGGTGCGCCAGCTACCGCCCGGCATCACGCCGCCGCTGGTCATCAAGTACTCGACGTCCAGCATTGCGGTGCTCCAGTTGGCGCTGTCGAGCCCGAGCCTGCCGGAGCAGACGGTGTTTGACAACGCTGTCAATGTGCTGCGCCCGCAACTCATCACGATTCCCGGCGCCGCCGTGCCCTTTCCCTACGGTGGCAAGAACCGCTTGATCTCGGTCGACCTGGACATGGCCGCCCTTCAGGCGCGCGGACTGGCGCCGGTCGACGTGGTCAACGCCCTCAACCTGCAAAACCTGATTCTGCCCTCGGGCACGGCCAAGTTCGGTGCCACCGAATACGTTGTCAAGATGAACGGTTCGCCCGAAGTGATCGAGGGCCTGGCGGACTTGCCGGTGCGCACAAACGGCAGCGCCACCACCTACCTGCGTGACGTGGCGCAGGTGCGTGACGGTTTTCAGCCGCAGACCAACATCGTGCGATAGAACGGCGAGCGTGGCGTGCTGCTGTCGGTGCTGAAGAACGGCGGCGCTTCCACGCTCGACATCGTGGCCGGCGTCAAAGCCTTGCTGCCACGGGTGGCGCAGGTGCTGCCAAGCGACATCAAGGTGACACCGCTGTTCGATCAGTCTGTCTTCGTCAAGGCCGCCGTCAAGGGTGTGGTGGTCGAGGCGCTGATTGCGGCCGCGCTGACGGCCGCCATGGTGCTGCTGTTCCTGGGCAACTGGCGCAGCACCCTGATCATTGCGCTGACCATTCCGCTGTCGATTTTGAGCTCGATCCTGGTGCTCAAAATGCTGGGCGAGACGCTCAACCTGATGACGCTCGGCGGTCTGGCACTGTCGGTCGGTATTCTGGTCGACCAGGCCATCGTGACGATCGAGAACATCGAACGCCATCTGCACATGGGCAAGCCCATCATCGAGGCGATCGACGTAGGCGCCGGTGAGATTGGTGTCGCCGCCTTTGTCTCGACGCTGTGCATCTGCATCGTCTTCGTGCCGATGTTCTTTCTCTCCGGCGTAGCGCGTTTTCTGTTTGTGCCGATGGCCGAGGCGGTGGTGCTGGCCATGATCGCTTCCTACCTGCTGTCGCGCACGCTGGTGCCCACGCTGGTGCTGCTGCTGATGGGCGGTCAGCACGGCGCCTCCAGGAGCGACAGTCTGCTGCAGCGCCTGTACCGCTCGTTTGACCGCGGCTTCGAGCGCCTGCGCCGCGCCTACACGCTGGCGTTGTCGGCGCTGCTGTCGCACCGGCGCGGCTTTGCCTTGGCCTTCATGGGCTTTTGCCTGGCCTCGTGCCTGCTATACCCGGTGCTCGGGCGTGACTTCTTTCCGAGTGTCGATGCCGGTCAGATCCGGTTGCACTTTCGCGCGCCCACCGGCACCCGTATCGAGGAGACGGCGCGCCTGGCCGATGGGGTCGAGACCGTGATTCGCGAAATCATCCCGCGCGAGCAGTTGGAGACGGTGCTCGACAACCTGGGTGTGCCCAACAGCGGCATCAACCTGTCCTACAGCAACGCTGGCACCATTGGCACGCTGGACGGAGAGATTTTGCTATCGCTGCGCGAGGGGCACGCGCCAACCGAACAGTTTGTTTCGCGCCTGCGCACCGAGCTGCCACGGCGCTTTGCGGGCATTGAGTTCTTCTTTCAGCCGGCCGACATCGTTACGCAGATTCTCAACTTCGGCTTGCCGGCAGCGATTGACGTCCAGTTCACCGGCGCCGATGTTGCGGCCAACGCGCGCCTCGCGGCTGAACTGACGCAACAGATTCGCCAGATACCGGGCGCCGTCGATGCCCATGTGCACCAACGTCTGGACGCGCCGGCGCTGAGCCTGCAAATGGACCGCAGCCGCTTGCAACAGCTCGGCCTGAGTGCCGCCAACGTCGGGCAAAACGTGCTGATCTCGCTCTCAGGCAGCTCGCAAACCGCGCCTGCTTTCTGGCTCAACCCGCAAAATGGTGTGGTCTACAACATCGCCGTGCAGACGCCCCAGTACCAGATCGATTCGCTCGACGCGCTGCTCAATATGCCGGTCGGCAGTGGTGCTGCCAGCAACGCTCCAGGCGCGGGCAACACACAACTGCTCGGCAATCTGGTCGAAGTGACGCCAGCGCGAATGGCGGCGGTGGTGTCGCGCTACAACATCCTGCCGGCCATCGATGTCTTTGTCAGCGTGCAGGGCACTGATCTGGCCAGTGTGGCGGCGCGCGTCCAGGCGTTGGTGGAGCAGATTCGCCCCAAGCTGCCGCGTGGCAGTCAGATCGTGCTGCGGGGACAGATCGAGACCATGCAGGCGTCTTTTGTCGGCCTGGCGGTGGGACTGGTCATGGCCATCGTGCTGGTTTACCTGCTGATCGTCATCAACTTCCAGTCCTGGATCGATGCACTGATCATCATTGCGGCCTTGCCGGCCGCCCTGGCCGGGATCGCCTGGATGCTTTTCATCACCGGCACCACGCTGAGCGTACCGGCGCTGACCGGCGCCATCATGACCATGGGCGTGGCCACCGCCAACAGCATTTTGCTGATCTCCTTCGCGCGGGATCGTATGGCAGCCCATGTTCCACCGCTGTCCGCGGCGCTGGAGGCTGGCGCCACACGCCTTCGACCGGTTTTGATGACGGCCCTGGCGATGATCATCGGCATGATCCCGATGGCGCTCGGCCTGGGTGAGGGCGCCGAGCAGAATGCGCCACTCGGTCGCGCCGTCATTGGCGGTCTGCTGTTTGCCACCGTTTCAACCCTGTTCTTTGTGCCGGTGGTGTTTTCCGCCGTGCACCAGCGTCTGGCACGCCGCAAGGTGGCGCCGACCCAACCCTCTCAACCCTCGGAGACACCCGCATGACCGAACAACGCCACGCGGCGCTGGGCCTGCACCCCATCGCCTTCGATTCCGATGAGGGCGCCGTGGCGCTGCTCAAGCGGCGGCAAATCGTGCGTCGAACCCAGCTTGCTGCGCTGCTGGTGCTCCTGTTGCTGGCACTGGGGGCAGGGCGCACGCTGTTCGCGCGCATGGCCAACGCACAGGCGCTCGACGCCAGCACCCAGGAGCAGGCCAAGCAGTATGTGAAGACCGGCGCCGCGCGGCGCAGTCAGGCCGCGAAGACTCTTGTGTTGCCCGGTACTTTGCAGGGTTTTGTGCAGGCACCGATTTCGGCACGCGCCAGTGGCTACCTCAAGCGCTGGACGCGTGATATCGGTGCCAAGGTCGAGAAGGGCGACTTGCTGGCCGAGATCGAGGCGCCCGAAATCGACCAGCAGCTCGCCCAGGCGCTGGCTCTGCGCGAACAGGCCGCTTCGGGCTTTGAGTTGACCAGGAGCACGATGGTACGCTGGGAGGGTTTGCGCAAGAAAGACGTGGTCTCGCAGCAGGATCTGGACGAGCGTCGCGGCGCGCTGGCTCAGGCGCAGGCCAGTCTGGCCGCTGCCGAGGCCAACCTGCAACGTCTGCGTCAGCTGGAAGAATTCAAGCGCGTGCTGGCGCCGTTTGCCGGTGTCATCACGCGGCGCAATGTCGATGTGGGCGACCTCATCGACAGCTCGCGGCCGCTCTTTACGCTGTCGCAAACCGACCCCTTGCGCGTTTACGTCAACCTGCCGCAGGCCTATGCGCAACTGGTCAAGACCGGGCAAGCGGTGTCGGTAACCCAGGGCGAGTTGCGCGGCCAGCGCTTTGCAGGGCAGGTGGCGCGCACCTCGGCCTCGATCGATGCGGCCACGCGCACCATGCAACTGGAAGTGTCGTTGCCGAACCGTGACGGCGCACTACTGCCCGGCGCCTACGTCAAGGTCGAGCTGGCGCTGCAGGCCAGTCAGTCGCTGCTGGCGCCGACCAACGCACTGCTGTTTCGATCCGAAGGTGCGATGGTCGCCCTGGTTGATGCACAGGGCCGCATCAGCCTGCGCCGGGTCACCGTGGGGCGCAATTTCGGCGTCGATTTTGAGGTCCTGGACGGCATCAGCGAGCGCGACCGCCTGGTGCAGAACCCGCCCGACTGGCTGAGCGATGGGCAGACCGTGGTGGTCAGTCCCGCCAAGGCGGGTTCGTGACGATGCGTCGCCTGCTCCCGCTGTGGTGCGCGCTTGGCTTGCTGGCCTGTGCCAGCGTACCCGATGCACCGCCAGC
Organism: uncultured Rhodoferax sp.; assembly: GCA_964355195.1. Taxonomy (GTDB): domain Bacteria; phylum Pseudomonadota; class Gammaproteobacteria; order Burkholderiales; family Burkholderiaceae_C; genus Rhodoferax. Next base: position 6,202 of record CAYHDD010000053.1, read on the forward strand.
AGCGCCCGAGTTGCCGCCCAGTTGGAAACTTGAGGCACCCTGGCGCCAGGGCCGGCCGAGTGACGCCCAGGCCAAGGGCGCCTGGTGGCAGATCTTTGGCGACACCGAGCTCGACACTTTGGAAAGCCGTGCGATGGCCAACAGCCCGACGCTGGCACAGGCTCAGGCTCGGCTGGCGCAGGCGCGCGCAGCACTGGCGGCCAGCGGCGCCAGCCTGTTGCCGCAGATCGGACTCGGTGAGCGCGCGGCGCGCCAGAAGATTTCCGCCAGTCGACCGCTGAGCAACTACGCCAGCCCGAATTTCTCGACCGTGCAGAACGAGTTCAGTGTGGCGCTGACGGTCAACTACGAGCTCGACCTGGCCGGGCGCGTGGCGCAAAGCAACGCCGGCGCGCGAGCCTCGGCCGAACAAGCGGCTGCCGATCTGGAAAACACGCGCCTGCTGCTGAGCGCCGACCTCGCGACCCACTATTTCAACCTGCGCGCCATGGACGCGGAACTTGATGTGCTGGCGCGCTCCATCACGCTCCAGCGGCGCGCGCTGGAGCTGATCAGCACACGCAGGGAACTGGGCGCCGCTTCCGGGCTTGATCTGGCCCAGCAACAGGCGCTCCTGGAGACCACGCTGGTGCAGGTCGATCTGCTGCGCCGTCAGCGTGCCCAGTTCGAGCATGCACTGGCGACCTTGACCGGTAGCGCCGCGCCGCTCTTCAGCCTGAGGGCCAACTCACTTCAGACCGTGGCCCCCGCTGTGCCGCTGGGCGTGCCGTCCGACCTGTTGCAGCGCCGCCCCGACATCGCCTCGGCCGAGCGCGCCATGGCCGGCGCCAACGCGCAGATTGGTGTGGCGCGTGCTGCCTTCTACCCCAGCATCACGCTCGGCTCAGCATTCGGCGTGGACAGCCGCGAACTGGCGAGCTTGCTGGACGCGCCGAGCCTGCTGTGGTCGCTCGGCGTCTCGGCGGCGCAGACCCTGTTTGATGGCGGGCGAACGCAGGCCAATGTTGACTTCGCCAGCGCCGGCCACGCCGCAGCAGTGGCAAATTACCGGCGCGTGGTCTTGCTGGCAATGCAGGAAGTCGAGGACGGCATCAGTGGCCTGAGTGCGCTGGAGCGCGCCGCACAGCAGGCCAGTAGGGCACTGGCAGCGGCACGCCGCGTCTTTGACATGACGAGCGCCCGTTACGAGGGCGGCGCGGCGCCCTATCTCGATGTGGTGGCGGCGCAGCAGGCGCTGCTGACCAGTGAACGCCAGAGCGCCCAGTTGCTGGCGCAGCGCCTGGTCACCACCGTCTTCCTGATCAAGGCACTGGGCGGCTCGCTGCCTGGTGTGCCGATCCATTGAAGTCGCAAAAGCTCGTTGAACTGCGGTCTGCGACCGGCTGCGAGGCAGCGGGAGCAGACGGTCGGCATGGGCTTTCAATTTCTTTGTTTCAACCGATTCGAGGCATAGAATCGCCAGAACAAAGGCTACAAGCCACTTGCAGGAGGATTCGATGTCCAGTTTATCGAGCAACGCCCAGTATCACGAGCAGTTTTTGCTCTGGACATTACGTTGAACCCTTCAGGTATTTCGCATGTTCGGTTTTGAATGGGACGATCAAAAGGCTGCAAGCAATTTGGCGAAACACGGTGTATCGTTCGACGAAGCGGTTAGCGTCTTTGGCGATGGACGGGCACTGACATTTTCCGACACTGATCACATCACAGCGAACTCGAAGATCGAAGTCGAACTTACGGAGTCTCAAACAAGACACGTCTTTTGGTGGTAGTCCACACCGAACGGCGCAACGGCATTCGAATCATCAGCGCGCCAAAGGCGACACGATATGAAAAAGGCATCTATGAAAATGGCTGATCAAGACATTCCCGAATTGAAGCGCGATGAACTAGGCAAGGGCGTACGGGGCAAGTACCTGAAACACTTTATGCAAGGTAGCAACGTCGTGGTGTTGCAGCCCGAAATCCAAAAGGCTTTCCCTACCTCTGAAGCAGTCAACAAAGCTTTAGCAAGCATGTTGGCCTTTGCGCAAGAAACGCAGGGTTTAACAGGTCGCTCAAGCCGGACGTCGCGCAAACGCGCCGCCGCATAGCTTCGACGTTAAAGCACTCGAACTTCCGGCATGCAACTTGCAGCCAAAAAAGTGTCAGCCGTTGTGAGTGGTGACTACTACCAAGCTCTTTTTGATTCCGATGATCGATATGGGGGGGAGCAGGTCGGTCCATTCGACCAATCTGAACCATACGTACTGGTCCAACGTCAATTTGAGGCTTTCGATGGCGGCAAGTGCTACATCGAGTCTCACGATGAAGAATACATTGGCCACTTCGAGCTGAAACTGGTCGAGTTCAGCACAACCCGTTTGGCGTATCAGATCGCCAGACGCGATCACACATTTGTCGAAGTGACCTTCACGGTGACTGAGGCTGAGTTTGAGGAAGCGCGGGCGATCATTGAGGTGATTTTTGGACTAAGGGAGCCCGGTTGATGGCCATTTTGCTGGCGACAATCGTGACCTTGCGCTCACGGATGAAGCGTCCCCAAGTGCTCGACTCGGCGGCGATGTAGCCCGCCAGCTCGGCGCGCGTGGTGGACATGGGCATGAGGCCGTGCTTGTTCAGTCGCTCAGGCCATAGCGAGTTCGACCTTGCACCCGGCACGCGCCGCCAGCGTGATGAGCATGTCAAGACTGAACTTTTCCCACTTGCCACGCAGCAAGTCACTTACCCGCGATTGAGCAATGCCGAAACGCTCAGCCGCCTGCGCCTGAGACCAGCCTTCGGTTTGTACCAGCAAGCGCAAACGTGCAATCAGGTCAGCACGCATGCCCATCACCGCGGCTTCTCCAGACCCAAAGCCCAAGTCGGTAAACACGTTACCGCTCGACGCTGTCACCACATCATCAGCGGGCATTTCTCTTTTTTTCATGACATCAATCTCCGATCAGTTTGTAACGTTTAGCTGCCAAGTCAATATCAACTTTGGCCGTTTTGGGCGTGGTCTTGTGAAAATCCGCAAGACTGCTACCCATGATTTAAGTTCTTTCATCATCCTGACTATATAACTACTTTAATAACATATCAATGTACTTTGATGCTCGTCGCTGCAATATGCGCGCCACGGATGCGGGACTTGAACTGCGGTCTGCGACCGGCTGCACCCGCCACGACCAAGAGCTGACATGCGAAGTCGAGTGTGCCGGAGTCAGGTTCGCCCGGCTCTTACCAATTCCTGCCAGACCGGGTGTTTGCGTCGACGCCGACCCACACTGCAAATCATGGACAAGCTGCGCCCCAAGGCCATTTGGGTGACGATTTTGTTGAGCGAGCTGATCTCCTCCATCATGCTCAGAAAGTACTCCGCCCGCAGCGCAAGCACCAGCGTAGGCAAAGTCGCCTTCACGGTGTTTCTGCGCACGCCTCGGCTGAGCGTTTCCCCCTCTCCGAAATAGTCGCCATCCTGCAGATCGGCCAGTCGAATCGAGGTTCCTGCTGCATCGACGGTAGAAACCGACACCGTTCCGCGAACCACGATAAAGAATTTTTCGCCAGGCGAACCTTCCTCATAGACGGCTTGGCCAACCGGATAGAACTCCGACACAAACTTGTCCGCCAACTGGTTCAGCAGGTCGATAGCAACACCACGAAACAGAGGGATCGTCTGAAGCCGCTCACCGAGCACTTGCGCATGGTGTCCATCACCGCTGACAACGAAGCCGCTCTGCATTTGCCACAGTTTTTGATACGGCCCTGCACGCTCCAGCAACGCGTCGTGGCTTCCGGTCTCCTGCACCTGCCCCTGGTCGATCAGCACCATCGTGTCGACGAATGCGACGGATGCCAGCCGGTGGGTTACCAGAATGAGGGTGCGCTGTTTTGCGAGCCTCTGGATCGTTGCG
>CAYHDD010000054.1:0-10081 GCA_964355195.1 uncultured Rhodoferax sp.
CAGTGAGCTGGTCGGCTCATCGGCCAGCAACAACGACGGATGCTGCATCACGGCGCGCGAGATGCCGACGCGCTGGCGCTGCCCACCCGAGAGCGAGTCGGCGCGCGCGTTGGCAAAGTCCTGCAAGCCGACCACGCCCAGCATTTCCCAGGCGCGCTGGATATCGGCCGCGTCGAAATTGCGCAGCCATGCCTTCCACGCCGGCGTCTTGCCGAGCACGCCCGTGAGCAGGTTCTCCATCACCGACAGGCGCTCGACCAGGTTGTATTCCTGAAACACCATGCCGATGCGCGAGCGCATCTGGCGCAAGGCGTCGCCGCGCAGCGCGACCAGGTCAACGCCATCGAGCAGCACCGCGCCACTGGTCGGCTCAACCAGACGATTGATACAGCGAATCAGCGTGCTTTTGCCGGTGCCGCTGGGGCCGATGATGGCGGTCAGCGCCGCGCCTTCAAACGTCAAGTCGATGCCGCGCAGAACCGGTTTGCCGGGAACGTATGCCTTGACCAGTTGGCGCAGTTCCAGCCGCGCCGTCATTTCCTGGCAGCAGCTTCGGCAGCCTTGTCCACCGTGCGCACCACTTCCCAGTCCTTGCGGTAGTTGATCGACACAAAGCGGTCGGCGCCGTCAAAGTTCTTCTGCATCTCGGGTGGGAAGCGGAAGTCGGCAAAGCATTTCACCAGCTTGATGGCCAGCTCGGGCTTGAGGTCGTGTGCGTAAGCAAAACTGCTGGTCGGGAAGCGCTGGCTGCGGTACAGGATGCGGAAGTCGGCTTCCTTGATCTGGCCACGCTCGGCCATGCGTTCGAAGACGTCGCTCGCGACGTGGGCAGCGTCGTAGTCGCCAGTGTTCACGCCGAGTACCGACTGGTCATGCTTGCCGGAAAACTTGATCTCGTAGTCCTTGCCCGGTGTCAGACCCTGGCCCGGCAACAGGGCCAGCGGTGCCAGATGGCCGGAATTGCTGCTGGGTGCCGTATGCGCCACCTTCTTGCCCTTGAGGTCTGCCACTGTTTTGAAGGCGCTGGACGCCTTGACGACGGTGATCAGGTTGTAGCCCTGAAAGCCCTTGGCGTCGCCCTTGACGGCAAACGGAATCGCACCGGCCTTGTTGACGGCAAAGACGGTCGGTCCGGTTGAGAAGCCCGCAACGTGCAGGCGGCCGGAACGCATCGCCTCGATCTCGGCGGCATTGTTCTGCACCTGGTAGAACATCACCTTCTTGCTCGTGCACTGGGTCAGGTAATCGGTCAGCGGCTTGAAGATGTTTTCGTATTTGGCCGGGTCCTCCACCGGCGTGTAGGTGAACACCAGCGTTGACGGGTCTTTGAACTTTGCCGGATCGGTCGGCGCGTCCGCGACCAGGTCTTTGTTGGCGTCGCAGTACAAAGTGTCGAGGTCGCCCCGGTTCGGACAGGTATCCTGGGCCAGGGCCAGGTGCGCGGTGCTGGCGAACGCGCACAGCAGGAAGAGCTTTTTGATCATGAGGGTGGATCCGGTTTTTTGGAGGCACGAGTGTACTTTCTGGCGCCTGTCTGGGAGCCTAGGGTTAACCCAGAAAGGCGCGGGCGGGATGGACCCGCTTGGTTCGGATGCAAAATTGATGGTTACCGCCTGGGTAAGCTATACAAACCAAATCCATTTCCATCATGACCCAACCCAAACCCACTGCCGAAGAAGTTTCCTCCTGGCAAAAGAGACTCGCCGCTCAAGCCAATAACCAGGCCTGGCGTCTGTCTGAGTCAACTTCGCGGTCACCGGCTGAGAGTGAAGAAATGCTTCACGCGGCGCATGCAGCGATGTATTTTTGGTCCATTGTCGGTAACCCGGGCAATCGAGCGCACGCAGCGCAACTGCTGGCCCATGTGTATGCGCTCTTGGGCAGGGGCGAGGATGCTGCTGCTTACTTGTCGGCATCTTCAGCCCACTTTGCCAACACCGACTGCGCGCCGTGGGAAGTCGCCATCAGTCATGCCGTTGCCGCCAATGTTGCGGCGTCCCTGAATGACCGCCTTCGGCATGAAGAGCACTACGAGAAAGCAAGAGACCTTATCGCCGCGCTGCCAGACCCGGAAGACCGGAATATTCTCCTCCCGACTCTGAATGTCGTGCCGGTACCCGGCGGGACTGACGAGGTCAGTGGTTAGCCGTTGAACGCCGCCAGCGCGGCGGCGGCCTGTTTCCGAATGGCCCCCTGGACCAGCGGGGTCCAACCCAGCAAGACTCCCTTCAGGCCAAGTGCCTGGCGCGCCCATAGGTACAGGTCGAACACACCCTTGTGCTGGACGATCTTGCCGTCCTTGAAGACAAAGCTGGCCTGGATGTCATTCACGACCTTCCTGCCGGTGCCCGAAAAGGTGTAGGTCGCCACCCAGTGCGCTTTGCCTGCTGTGTCGGTGGCTTCAATGCTGTCGAGCAGCTGCTGCCTAATGGAGTCGCCCATTGACCCGCTGATCGAAGTGCGATACTGCGCTTCACGCACTTGAATTTGCTACTCCCCGGCGACGCCCCCATGCTAAAAAAATTGACTACTTTGCTGGGGCTGTTACTGATCATCGGCCAGACAGTAATGGCTGCCCCACCACCCAGCAGCGTGACCCTGCAACTGCGCTGGAAGCACCAGTTTCAGTTCGCCGGCTATTACGCCGCACTGCACAAGGGCTTTTACAAGGACGCGGGGCTGGACGTGACCTTGAAGGAAGGCGGCCCGAGTGTTTCGGCCATTGACGAGGTGCTGCTGGGGCGAGCTGATTTCGGGGTTTCTAGCTCCGGCCTGGTCAAATCCTATCTGGAGGGCAAGCCCGTGTTGATGCTGGCGCCCATCTTCCAGCACTCACCTCAAGTCCTCCTGAGTTTGGACAAGAAGCACGTCACGCCAAGCCAGGTAGCCACAGCCGGCGTCATCGGCCTGCAACCGGGCGATGAAAGTCTCGACCTCAAAGCCATGTTTGTCAACGAAGGCATTGCGCTGGACAAGCTCAAGATCAATACCGACGGACTCGGCCTGAGCGATCTGTTGTCCGGAAAGATCGTCGCGATGAACGCCTATCTTTCTAACGAACCATTTTTTCTGCAAAAGCGCGGCACTCCCTACAGTGTGATAGATCCCCGTCAATACGGCATGGACTTTTACACTGACGTCTTGTTCACCGCACGCGCCGTGGAAAAAGCACGGCCCGAAGTTGTCTTGGCCTTTCGCAGCGCGACACTCAAAGGCTGGGAATATGCACTGAGCCATCAGGACGAGATCATCGGACTCATTCTTGCCCAATACAACACCCAGGGGAAAAGCCGTGACTATCTGGTCTTCGAGGCAAAGGTGCTGGCTGATCTCATTGGCGCGGACTTGATCCAGCTTGGCCACAGCAACCCGGGGCGCTGGCGACATATCGTGGAAACTTACGCCAAGTTTGGCATGATCAAATTTGACTTTAGTTTGGACGGCTTCTTCTACGACCCGAACCCGCCGCCCCCCGATATGACCTGGCTTTATCGTCTCTTGGCGGCGACTCTGCTGGTCGGGAGCGTCATCGGGGCCATTGCGTTCTACGTTCATCGAATCAATCGCAAGTTGCAGCAAGCCAATAGAGTCATCGAGCGCACCGTGGACGAACAGCACCAGTTCATGGACATGCTGACCCATGAACTGAAGACACCCATCTCGGTGGTGACCTTGACTCTAGGTCAAATTACTTTGCAAGAGCCGCAAAAACGCCGTACTGAACAGGCATTGGACGACATGAACAACATCGTCGAGCGCTGCCAACAGCTTGATCAGTTTGAACATCAAAAGCTCACGATGCAGGTGCAACGCTGTCGCCTGCCTGAAATTCTGTCCCAATTGCAAGCACACAGCCCAGCCCCGGAACGCCTTGTCATCACGGCAGAGTCATTACCCGATATCGAGAGTGATCCGCAGTTGTTGGGCATTGTTGTCGGTAACCTGTTCAACAATGCGCTCAAATATTCCCCGCCGCTTTCGGTGATCACCATCCGTGCCGAGGCGCTCACCGTTGCTGGCAGAACGGGCATTCAGATCAGCGTACAAAATGTGCCAGGTGCGGCTGGTTGGCCGGATCCGGAAAAGATATTTCACAAGTACTACCGCAGCCCCGGTGCGAAAAAACAAACTGGCTCTGGCCTGGGCCTGTATCTGGTACACAGCTTTTCCGCGCTATTGGGTGCGCAGGTCCGCTATGACGTGGCGCAAGAACAGGCAAGGTTTACCCTGTGGCTACCCTGCTGAATATCATCGTCGTGGAAGACCACGATGCCCTGCGAGAAGTCACCGTAGAAACACTGCGCGCGATTGGTCACACCGTGGTCGGTGTAGATTGTGCCGAGGAACTGGCGGAACTAGCCGATACGACGCACGTCGATCTGATGCTGATTGATCTCAATCTGCCAGGCGAGGATGGCATTAGTCTTGCGCGGCGCATCCGCCAAGGCCAGCCCGGCATCGGCATCATCATGCTGACAGGGCGCCGAGAGGTTTCTGAAAAATTGGCGGGATATGAAAATGGTGCAGACATGTACCTCACCAAACCCACCACGATGGATGAACTGAGCGCCGCGATCCAGGCCTTGTCGCGCCGCCTCAGGCCTGCCGCGAACGCGACATCTGCGCTCCGACTTGACTTGCACAAGCTCACCCTGTCGGGTCAGCAGAGCGAGGTCAGCCTGAGTGCGAACGAAGCCAGCCTGCTGGCGGCGCTGGCCCGCGCGCCTGGGCAGAGGCTGGAAAACTGGCAGTTGATCGCCTTGCTGGGCAAGTCAGAAATTGACTACAGCAAAGCCGGCCTGGAAATGCAAATAGCCCGTCTGCGCAAGAAGCTGCTTCAGGCCAGTGTCGACGATCAGCCCATCAAGGTCATCCGTCAGTACGGGTATCAGTTAAGCGTGGAAGTGCGGATGGTTTAGGAGTCCTGTCGGACTTTGCCCTTGGGTGCGCCTGGGATCATGCAAAGCCCGACAGGCTGGCTCCCGAGTAAGTGGTATGCCTGGTTTTCGGTTCGCTTGCATGAAGAACCCCTGCTCACTGAGTGGTCTTGTTGGTTCTTGTTGGTTAGCTTTCTTTGGCGGTGTTACCTTTGCCCGGCCGGAAACAGAAACCCATAAACCCATTTGGCCACCAACCATCGAAAGCCGCACCATGCACAGTTCATCACTTAACCACACCTACCGCCTTGTCTGGAGTGCCTGTTCTGGCGCTTATGTGGCGGTGGCTGAAACAACCCGTGGCCGCGGCAAGAGTCGCTCAGGCAAGACACTGAATGCTCTTGTTTCGGTAGCTGCTGGTGCTTTGCTGGCCTGCTCTGGAGCAGGTTTAGGCGCGCAAACCCTGCCCACCGTGGTGGACGGTGGTGGCGGGCAGGGCTATTTTGTTGAAAGTGGGACTCTGTCTTTGGCCGACAAGACCTTGACAAACTTTTCCACCAAGGGCGGCAGCGGTAGCGGTGGTGGTGCCGGTTTGGGCGGCGCTCTATTTATTAACGATGGTGCCAGTGCCGTACTGAACAACGTCAACTTCGCTGGTAACACTGTCGCGGGCGGCCTTGGCGGAGTGGGGTCAGTGGGAGGAAGCCTGAACAGCAGGAGCACGGCTGGATTGACTCATGGTGCTATTGGTGAGGATGGCAGCAACGCACCTTCGGGTTTTGCTTTTGCCAATGGTGGTAACGGTGGCGTTGGTTACAACGCCAGAAAAGGCGGTGATCCACTCAATGGAATCGGCGGGCGGGGCGGCAAAGGTGGTCATGGGACACAGGGATTGCCCGTCACCGCGGACACCATCAAGGCAATTGCAGACGGTGCTTTTGACGCTGCCATGATCGCCTGGGATCTCGCCAGTTTGATTAAAGACGGTACCATGGCAGCAACTTACACAGCCATCGCAGCACAGTTTACGTCAGCAGCAGCTTTATCAGCTACGCAAATCACAGCAGGACTCGGCGTCACTTATGTAATATCGGAATTAGGTATCCCTTTTGGCGCTTTAGCCGCCACATACACCGCTATGGCTGCCGGTGAAACCGCTGTGCTTGTGGGACACGATGCACTCAGATTGGCAGCAGACACCGCCAAATTGGCGGCTGATGCGGCTTACGCCACCGCCATGCACGTGACTGGCTTGCAAATTGGCACGATGGGCGTCGGTGGTGACGGTGGCATGGGTGGTGATGGCGGCAAAGGCAGCAAGTTTTATGGTGGCGGCCAAGGTGGACAAGGTGGCAACGGTGGCGATGCTTACATAGATTCGGGTGCCATACCGGGTGCGGGTGGCGATGGTGGTGCAGGTGGTGCGGGCGGCTTTGGCGCGGGCGGTGGAGAGGGTGGCGATGGTGGAACGGCTGGCAAAGAAGCCAACGGCACCAGCGCATTCCATGGCCCTTCTCCTGATGGCGGTGCTGGTGCTGGCGGTGTGGGCGGTTTTGGCGCTGGCGCGGGTGCCAGCGGTAGTGACGGCGGTGGTGCTGGCGGAAACGGCTATGGGGGTGCGATTTTTGTACGCAAAGGTGGCTCCCTCACCATGACGGGCACAGCCAATTTTGAACAAAACGCTGCACTGGGAGGCGACGGCCAAATCGAGTCCGGCACCGCGATGGCTGGGACGCCTGGCATTGCTCTAGGCACCGACCTGTTCATGATGAAAGGCTCAAACGTTGTGCTTGCTCCGGGCGGCAACAATGTGATTACCTTCAATGGGTCCATCGCAGACGACAGTGGCATCGCCGGTGTGGCCGATGGCAACGGTGCTGGCCTGACGGTACGAGACGGTCTGGTCGTGTTCAACGGCGCCAACACCTACTCGGGTCAAACGAAAATTGGCGTGGGTGGTGTGCTTCAAGCGGTGGACGGTACCGGGATAGCGGTCAACAGCAACATCAACCTGGCGGGTGGTGTGCTGCAGTCCAATGGCCTGTTCAACCGGTTTGTGGGTACTTCGAGTCCACGCATCCAGTGGACCGGTGATGGTGGCTTTGCCGCCCAGGGCGGTGCGCTTGAGGTTAAGTTGTCCAATAACCAGACCTTGACCTGGGGCGCCAGCAGCTTTGTTCCCAACGGCAGCAAACTGTTGTTTGGGTCTGCCAGCGCCACCGATGCGGTGACGTTTGACAACGCGATCAACCTCAACGGTGCCACCCGCACCATCCTCGTGACTGCCAATGACGCAGAACTGTCGGGGGTGGATGCCAATAGTGACACAGCCACACTGAACGGGGTTCTCTCGAACGGGGGGCTGATCGTCGGCGACGCCACCCACACCGGCATTTTGATCCTCAACAAAACCAACACCTACACCGGCGGTACCACGGTCAACGCTGGTACGTTGCGTGAATCGGCCACAGGCTTCTTGGCCGATGGCGGTTTCCTGACCGTCGATGGTGCCACTGCGGTGTTTGATCTCGGTGCTGACCACAACGATACCGTAGGCCTCATCACGCTCAAGAACGGGGGCACGCTTGCCGGCAGCGGCACGTCCCAGCTCTCAAGCACCGGCACTTTCGAACTACAGGACGGCACGGTCAACGTCAAGTTGGGCGGTGACGGTATTGCACTGAACAAGACCACCGCTGGGACGGTCACGCTGAACAACCAGAACACCTACACCGGACTCACCACCGTGAGCGCAGGCAAACTCGTCTATGGCACCAGTGATGCGATTGCCAGCGGCGCAGTCACAGTCAACGGCGCAACGGCGGAACTGGCTTTGGGCACTTTCAATGACACAGTGGGCACCGTCATTCTGGACGGCGGCGGCTTGATCAGCGGCACCGGCACACTCGGCAGCACAGGCAGCTTTGAGATGAAAGACGGCACGGTCAACGCCAAGTTGGGCGGTGACGGCATTGCGCTGAACAAGACCACAGCAGGTACGGTGACGCTGAACAACCAGAACACCTATACCGGTTTGACGACGGTCAGCGCAGGAAAGCTCGTCTATGGCACCGACAACGCCATTGCCACCGGCGCTGTGACGGTCGCTGGCGCCGGTGCCGAACTGGCTTTGGGCGCATTCAACGATTCAGTTGGCACCGTCGTCTTGGACAACGGCGGCCTGATCAGCGGTACCGGCACGCTCACCAGCACTGACAGCTTCGAGATGAAAGACGGCACTGTCAATGCCAAGTTGGGCGGCACCGGCATTGCGTTGAACAAAACCACCGCTGGGACGGTGACGCTGAACAACCAGAACACCTACACCGGCTTGACCTTGATCAGCGCAGGCACGCTGGCCTTCGGGACCAATAACGCCCTGGCCAGCGGCGACGTGACTATCAATGGCCCAAGCGCAGTTCTGGATCTTAAAACCTATAGCGACACAGTCGGGATCGTGACCCTGGACGGCGCTGGCATCATCAACGGCAGCGGCACACTGACCAGCACCGGCAGCTTTGAGATGAAGGACGGCACGGTCAACGCCAAGTTGGGTGGCACAGACATTGCCCTGAACAAGACCACCGCTGGAACGGTGACCCTGAACAATCAGAACACCTACACCGGCTTGACCACGGTTGGCGCGGGTAAGCTCAATTACGGTACAGACAACGCCATTGCCAGCGGCGCAGTGACCGTGAACGGCGCCAGCGCCGAGTTGGCGATGAACACCTTCAACGACACCGTGGGCTTGGTCACCCTGGACGGCGGCGGCCTCATCAGCGGCACTGGCAGCACCAGTGGCACGCTGACGAGCACCGATCGATTCGAGGTTAAATCCGGCACGGTGAGCGCCAAATTGGGCGGCGCCGGCATTGCGCTGAACAAGACCACCGCTGGTACCGTGAACCTGAACAACCAGAATACCTATACCGGTTTGACGACGGTGAGCGCCGGCAAGCTCAATTACGGGACAGACAATGCCATTGCCAGCGGCGCAGTGACCGTCAACGGCGCAACCGCTGAACTGGCGATGAACACCTTCGACGACACCGTGGGCCTGGTCACGCTGGACGATGGTGGCCTGATCAGCGGCCCTGGCGCCACCAGTGGCACGCTCAGCAGCAGCGACCGATTTGAGGTCAGGTCAGGCACTGTCAGCGCCAAGTTGGGCGGCTCGGGCATTGTGCTGAACAAGACCACGGCCGGCACCGTGACGCTGAACAACCAGAACAGCTACACCGGTTTGACCACGGTCAGCGCAGGCACACTGGCCTACGGCATCAGCAACGCCCTGGCCACCGGCGACGTCACCATTGACGGCGCAAGCGCCGTGCTGGCCATGGGTGCCTTTACGGATTCGGTGGGCACAGTCACCCTGGATCACGGTGCTCTGATCAGCGGTAGCGGAACCCTCAGCAGCACCACCAGCTTCGAGGCCAAAGACGGTACCGTCAACGTGGTTCTGGCAGGCGCGGGCATTGGACTGAACAAGACCACCGCTGGCACCGTGACTTTGACGAACCAGAATACCTACACCGGTGTGACGCAAATTAGCGCCGGCACGGTGGAACTGACGGGTAGCCTGGCCAGCCCCACGGTGAACGTGGCAAGCGGTGCCACCCTGAACAACACCAATGCTGGCTTGGCTGCCAACGCTGCACTCACCAACGCGGGCACGGTCAACCTCGGGGCCGACGACACGATTGCCACTTTCAGCAACACGGGCACCCTCAATGGAGCGGGCAAAACCCTGACTGCAGCCACTTACGCGCTCAATGACGGATCGGTGATCCATGCCAATCTGGGTACGGGCATTGTCACAGCCAATGGCGCAGTGGCGCTGAATGGCACCAGCGCGGCGGCCACGGTCAACATCGACAGTGGAACCACCACCTTGGGTTCGGCCGAGCGCCTGCTCAACACCGCGGCGGTGACAGTGGCTGCCAGCGGCAACCTGGTTCTCGGCGGCGCCGAGCAAATTGGTCAACTTTTCGGTGCTGGCCGGGTTGATTTGACAGCTGGTGGGCTCAAGGTCGATTCAGGCAATTTTTCGGGTGTGTTGTTCAGCAGCAATGCAAGCTATGGACTGAACAAAGTCTCCAGCGGAGCGCTTAGCTTGTCTGGTGCCAACACCTTTACCGGCCTTACCCAAATCGATGCGGGCACGGTCAACTTGACCGGCAGCCTGGCCTCGACCGCCG
>CAYHDD010000055.1:0-10062 GCA_964355195.1 uncultured Rhodoferax sp.
TGCGTGAAGGCAACACCCTGACCTTGGTGCGCCGCGATGATCTGAAAGACATCGCCGAAGGGCGTGTCGAGCCACCCAAGCCTTAAACTCTTGCCACTGTGCGCAACATTTTTTCGTATCTTTTTCCGTGGCGGTACGCCAGCTTGATCTGGCAGTTTGCCCGGCGCGAGGTTGACGCGCGTCATCGGCAGTCTTTGCTCGGCACGCTCTGGGCGTTCCTGACGCCGCTGTTGATGCTGGGTGTTTACACACTGGTGTTCCGCTTCGTTTTCAAACTGCGCTGGGGTAGTGCCGGGGATGAAAGCGACCTGACCTTTGCGCTGCGATTGTTTGCCGGGCTTGCGGTCTTCAACTTCTTTGCCGAGTGTGTGAACCGCGCACCGCGCTTGATTCTGGACCAGCCGCATCTGGTGAAGAAAGTCATTTTTCCATTGGAAATCCTGCCCTGGATCAACGCGGTGGCTGCGCTTGCCAACTTGACCATTTCGCTGCTGCTGCTGCTGCTGTTTGGCGCCTGGGACCAGGGCGGACTGCCGCCGAGCGCATTGGCACTGCCTCTGGTTTTACTGCCGCTGCTGCCGCTTTGCGTGGGCTTGGGATGGCTGCTGGCAGCTGTGGGAACCTATGTGCGCGACGTGGGCCAGGTGCTGGGTATGCTGGTAAGCCTGCTGATGTTCCTGAGCCCGGTCTTCTTTCCGTTAGAGGCGCTACCCGTTGGGCTGCGGCCCTGGATGTTTTTGAACCCGCTGGCGTTGCCGATCACGCAGACGCGCCAGGTGCTGCTCGACGGGCAGTGGCCGGACGCGTCGTCGCTTTTCCTTCATTTTGTCGCCTGCTGCCTGCTGGCGCTGCTGGGAGCGATGTTTTTTAGGGCGGCGCGCAAGGGGTTTGCCGATGTCGTCTGAGTTTGCCATTGAGGCCCGGCAACTTGGCAAGTGCTACAACTTGTATGAGCACGAGGGCGACCGCATCAAGCAATTGCTCTGGGGGCGTTGGTTGCGCCCCGCGAGGCCGTATTTTCGCGACTTCTGGGCCTTGAAAGATGTGAGTTTCGCCATTGCGCCCGGGGAGGTTGTGGGCATTGTGGGGCGCAATGGTGCGGGCAAGTCAACGCTGCTGCAAATGGTCTGTGGCACGCTGCACGCCAGCAGTGGCGACTTGCAGGTCAGTGGCCGCGTGGCCGCGTTGCTGGAATTGGGCGCCGGCTTCAACCCCGACTTCACCGGGTTGGAAAATGTTTACATGAATGCCGCCATCCTGGGCTTGAATCGCAACCAGATCGATGAGCGGCTCGACGGTATTCTGGCATTTGCCGACATTGGCGACTTCATTCGCCAGCCGGTCAAGACCTATTCCAGCGGCATGTTCATGCGTCTGGCCTTTGCCGTCGCCACCAGCGTGGAGCCCGACATCCTGGTGATCGACGAGGCGCTGTCCGTGGGTGATGGCGCTTTTGCGCGCAAGTCGTTCGACCGCATCATGACCCTTAAGGATGCCGGCAAGACGATTCTGTTTTGTTCGCATTCGATGTACCAGGTAGAGGCCCTGTGCTCGCGTGCACTGTGGATAGAGGCCGGTGCACTGCGCATGATGGGCGCTGCCGCCGAGGTGACCAGCGCCTACCAGACCAGTCTGAATGCCAGCGGCACGACTACCGGTGGTGGCGCCAGGGAGCAGATCAATTTTGCCGGAACAGCGGCGCCAGCGGCACCGGCTGGTGGCGGCAGAATCAACAGGATCTTTGCCACCGTTCACGGCCTGTCCGGGCGCGAAGTGGAGATCGTCTCGGGTGAGACCGACGTCCAGATCACGATCGATTTTTCAGTTGACCCGGCCTTGCCGGTGCCCAGCGTGGCTTTTGGCTTTTCCGATGCCAACAAACTCACGGTAAGCAGCGTTTTGTCGAAGAGCGACGGCGTCAAGCTTCAGATGGACGCGCTGGGTCATGGGCAGGCAACTTTGCTGTTGCCGCGACTGCCCCTGCTCAAAGGCAGATACACCGTGACGGGTTTTCTGGCTTGCGAGAACGCCGTCCACGTCTACGAGCAAGTGGAGCACACACTGACACTGAACGTGACCCAGAAGGGGCTGGAGCAAGGCCTGGTGACGCTGCCTCACGAGTGGCGCCTATGAATTCCGGCGAGGTCCGGATAGGCGAGTTCGTCTTGACCTTGCGGGACGTGCTGCCGGGTGACCAGGAGGCAGTCACAGCCTTGCACACCTTGGTCTTTGGAGCGGATGTGGACGCAGCCTGGTTCGCATGGAAATATGGCCAGGATGCAGCGCAGGGGCAAGGTCAGGCGCTTGGCGTCTGGCACGGAACTGAACTGATTGCCTATTGCGGCGGCCTGCCGCGCACGCTGTGGCAGCAAAGCAAGAGTCTGCGTGGCCTGCAAATTGGTGATGTGATGGTGCACCCGGACTGGCGCCGCATTGTGAGTCGGCGTGGGCCGTTTTTTCAGGTTTCAAAGCACTTCTACGACAGCCGACTTGGACCTGAGCACAGTCGAAACTTTCAATTGGGTTTTGGTTTTCCCAATGCGCGCCATTTGCGCCTGGCAGTCTTGCTCGGCTTGTTGCAAGATGGCGGCGAGATGGAGTCGCTGCATTGGACTGGTGCGAGCGCAGCCCAGCGCCCACCTTGGTCATGGCGTTGGCAAGCGCTGCTGCCTTCTGATCTTGACTTTGACCGTAGCGTCAACTGTGCCTGGAAAGCAATGCGCGAAGAAACGCAGGGTCTGACGGTCGGGCAACGCGACGCAGCTTACCTGCGTTGGCGCTTCGCGCGGCGCCCGCCTGCGGCGGGCACGCCGGAAGGGGCACCTGTACGTTACCAATTTTTTACGCTGCGCCGACGTTGGTCGCGCAACTGTGCAGGGGTCGCCGTACTCGATTTACGAAGCAGTTCGGCGCATTGGCTGGATTGGGTGGGTCCATTGACGCTGATGCCACTGGCCAGTCAGGCGTGTCGTCTGGAAGCGGCGCGGGCGGGCGCGACCGAACTGACAGCATGGGCCAGTCCGGCAGTGGCGCAGCGACTGGCAGACACTGGCATCACACAGCGCGAGGTCTGCGCAAAAATAGGGATTCCAACTGCTTCTGATTTGAAAACACCGGGTTTTTCAGGCATGGGATGGTGGTTCATGGGCGGTGATACCGACTTTTTATGATGATCCGAGACTTGACCGCGCTGCACTTCGTGACCTGCGCCAGCGACTCGGAGGTGCTGGAACGGCGTTTACGGGCTTCCCCTTGCCTGCGCCAGGGCGGTTGGCCGCTGACCGTGTGTTTCAACACTTCTTCAGCCGCGCAAGGCTTCAACGCGGCCATGGTTGCGGCAATCGATTTGGCCTCAACAACTTGGCTGGTGTGGGTACATCAGGACGTGTACCTTCCCGAAGGCTGGGACCGACGATTTACTCTGGCGCTGGACGCCGCCTCGCAGCAGTTCCCGAGACTGGCGGTGGCCGGTGTCTATGGCCTGACCGGTGCGGGTGCCAGCGCCAGGCGGGCTGGTCATGTGCTGGACCGCGGCACGCTGTTGCAGGAGAGCACAACGCTTCCTTGTCTGGTGGACAGTCTGGATGAATTGTTGTTTGCAGTGCGAATTGACAGCAAGCTCCAATTGGACCCGGCGCTGGGCTTCGATTTCTATGCCACCGATCTGGTGCTGCAGGCGCAGCAACAGGGCTGGCAGTGTGCCGTGCTAGATGCCTGTTGCGAGCACTGGTCTGATACGCCCGCCAGTGGCGCGGTGCCGCCGACGGTGGTGCAACGCATCAAGCAGAGTGCCCGGATTTTTGAGCAAAAATGGGCTGACAAGTTGCCGATCAGCACGCCCTGCTTCGAGATTGCCAAGGCTGGCGATGTGGCTGCCTTTATAGACTCCATCGTGGTACCACAGCCATGAGGGTCTTGATCTGGCGTTGGGTGCGCATCGTCCACCACGCTGACTACGCCTGGTTTTTGCCCTTCATCGCACGCTTGCCACTGAGGCTGGCCTATGCGCTGTCAGCCTTGCGAGGCTGGATCAATGCGCTCGGCGGGCGAGACTGGCGCTCGGTGGCACTGGGCTTCAGGCACATCCGGCGCCAAAGCCTGCTCGGCTATGAATTGCTCCCCCTGGCAGCCACCGCCGAAGCGAGGCAGCGCTGGTGCCAACAACGCTTTGCGACGGAAGCGCGGGACGAATTCGAAGCGCAATGGATGGCAGCCCGCCGGTTTGATGAACTGCAGTGCGAGTTTGTACCGGCTGAACTGGCGTTGTTTGCCCAACACCAAGAGCGCGGTCTGATACTGTTGACACTGCACTTTGACAGCTTCTATCTGGGCAGTGCGTTTATTGCCCGCGCCACGGGCCGCGTCATCAACTCCATGTCTTCTGCGGTATCCCAGGACCCTCGGGTTGACCCCGCCGTTACAAGGCATTTTGAGCTTAAGTACCGCAGTCTGGAACCCTATGTGAATGGCGGCAAGGTGCTCGATATGGAAGTTGGCCTGCGCCCCTTCTACCGCATGTTGGAACGGTCCGAGGCCCTGATCGTGCTGGGCGATGCACCGGTGCTTGCGAACGGCGCAGCAATGACGGTCAACTTCCTGGGTGCGCAGCGGCTGATTGCAGGCGGCGCGCTGCGTCTGGCTGAGCGTACCGACAGTGATCTTGGCGCCTACATTTGCTGCTACCGAAGTCCTGGGCGCTACGAAGTCAAGTTGTGCCCGATTGGGTCGGCCAAAGACCCCGAAACCCTGGCACGCATCTACCGCTTCTTCAACACCCATATCCTGAGCCGGCCCGGTCTTTGGTTGGCTGCGGATCTGCTGCCCGGCATGCCACAGGCACCGCAATCAGCGGAACACGGGCCCTGCGCCAGCGAGTCGACTTGAATGCAGCACGCCAGCATCGACGTCGTCATCGTGAATTACCGCGACGCAGCAGACACGCTGCAAGCGCTGACGCGTCTGACGCCCTGGCCGCTGGGCACGATATGGCTGGTGGACAACAGCGCGCATGAGACCGAGGTGGAGGACGGCACCGCAGCGCTCGAGCAAGCGGTCTTGTCATTGCAGGAAGCGCAGCAACGGGGCGACCCAAAAAACGCTGACAGACCTTGCGTGAACCTTCTGACAGCGGGCGCCAACCTGGGTTTTGGGCGCGCCTGCAATCTGGCGTTTGCTCAATCGAGTGCTGAATATCTATTGCTGCTCAATCCGGACGCTCGCATAGCCACCGCAGACGTGCTGACGCTGGCGCGCGCCCTCGCGGATCAGCCACGGCTGGCTGGCGTATCACCGAAGATCTACTGGAATGCGCAACAGTCATTCGTGTTGCCCGCCGCCTTTGCCCAGACGCCCTGGTACTACGTGGCTCAGGCCCTCGCAACCCGCTCGCGCTGGCTGGCACAGTGGGCCGCGTTGCGCGGCATGAAGCGGTCGCAACGCCAGATGGCCGGATCGAAAGTCTTTGAAGTGGACTTTCTGGCAGGCTCGGTGCTGCTGTTGCGACGCAGCGCGGTGCTGCAAGCCGGTGGCCTGTTTGATCCGGACTACTTCATGTTTTATGAAGATTCTGACTTGTCGCTGCGGCTGCGTCGCGCCGGATACCGGCTCGCCATCGTGCCCGGCGCTGCTGCCGAACACGAGTACCGGCACAAGGCCTTCAAGGCCGAATTGATGGCGAGAAGCCAACTGCAATACTTCAGCAAGCAGTACCCGCTTTTCTACCGCTGTTCGGGCGGGCTCGGCCGCGTGCCGCAGCTGGCTGGATCAGTGGATCTGAATACCTGGTTCACCGTGCTGGCGCAGCCGATCAGTAGTGCCGATGAATTTGCCAGCCAGACCGGCGCCGCTGGCGTACTGGCCTTTAGCCCCACGATGCTGCTGATGCCGTCCATTTTCAGACCCGAACGGAGCGGCGCGTCACGCTTTGATGCGCAGGAGTGGGATTTGCTCGAGCCCGGCCCCTATACCGCCGTCCTGGTTGGGGCCGGTCCCAACCAGGCACTGACCTGGGTTTACTTTTTGAAGGCTTGACTGAGTCTGCGGCCATAGTTGCGCAGTGGCCGTTCGATCGCGACATGCGCCGCCCAAGACAAGAGCAAGGTGAGAATCACGCAGAGCAGCACCAGCGCCTTGCCGCCGAGTTCCGGCATGCCTCGGTGCAGCAACTGCGGCGCAGCGTTGTGAAAAAGATAGACGCCGTAACTGAGTTGCCCGATGGTGAAGGAACAAGATCTAAACCAGGTTTTGGGCTGCTGCACGACCGGCTGACGCTCAACCGTGACAACCAGCGCGCTGAGCAACAAGGCGTATCCCAGCGCAGCGCCGAAGCCGATGTTGCCACCGATCCACTGCGCTGGAGCGCTTGGCACGCCACCGACCGGTGCCACGTGGCTGACGTAAAGCAAGGCCATGCCGATCACAACAAGGAGGCCCAAAACCAGACGCAACAGCCTGGCGCGTGCGCTGTCGGCATGGCGCACCAGGGCATAGGCCATCGACCCCCACATGAATTCAACCAACACACCGGGCAAGTGAATCGTGGCAACGGCACGCGCCGTGATGCCCTCATCTGGCGCGGCAGCCGCGACCAGCGCCAGATGCACGGCCGCAGCCAGCAGCACCATCCCAGCGAAACCAAATCGAATTGAATGAAATCTGCTCACCGCCCAGGCCAGTAGCGGCAGTAACAGGTAGTACTCAACCTCCGGCGGCAAACTCCAAAAGGCGGGGTTGTAGAAGTTGGCGATCTGCAGCGAGGTCAGCGTATGCCCCATCACCAGATGAACCGAAAAATGGTCCCAGGCTGAGGGCGACGGCAGACGCAGGGCAACGTACACAATCAAGGCACAGACGTAGAGCGGATAGAGACGGAAAAAGCGCCGAATCAGATGCGGCACCAGGGATAAGGGCTTGCCAAACAGATAGGGCGCAAACACATAGCCACTGAGCACAAAGAACAGATCGACGCCGGTGCTGGCAAAGCCCCACAGCCCAGTCAGTGGCGATAAGAGTTGAACGTAGTGTGTGGCCATCACCATCAGGGCGGCCCAACCACGCAAGGCCTCGACAACCGGGTCATCATCGCGCTGCACTGGCAAAAGCCGTTGAGTTTGAGGTAGATGCAGCGAGGTCATGGGTCTGAATTGTGGCATCCAAATCCGTACAATCAGACAGCCCTACCCAGCCCTCATGCCAAGCACTATCGCCATCATCCTGCCCGCCTACAACGAAGCGGCAACCATCGAAGCGGTCATTCTTGCGTTTCACACAGCGCTGCCGCAGGCGCAGATCTATGTCATCGACAACAACTCCAGTGACGGCACGGCCGTCATCGCAAGCGCCACGCTCTCCAGAATCCATGCTTCGGGTCAGGTGATCCATGAGCCCCGACAGGGCAAGGGCCACGCCCTGCGACGCGCATTCCAGACGATAGATGCCGATGTCTACCTGCTGGCCGACGCTGATCTGACCTATCCGGCGCAGCGGGCGCCTGACCTGATCGCGCCGATTCAGCGTGGTGATGCCGACATGGTGGTGGGCGACCGTCACTCGGGTGGGCACTATCTGGAGCAGAACAAGCGACTGCTGCATGGGCTTGGCAACAGGCTGGTGAATCGGCTGATCAACTATTTTTTCGATGCCAAGCTGAAGGACATCATGAGCGGCTATCGCGCCTTCAGCCGGACATTTGTCAAGACTTGTCCGGTGCTGGCACCGGGCTTTCAGGTAGAGACCGACATCACTCTACACGCGCTGGACAAGCGGTTTCGGATCAATGAAATAGCGGTGGAGTATCTGGACCGGCCGAGTGGCAGCGTCTCCAAACTCAACACGCTGACCGACGGCGCCCGCGTATTGTTCACGATCTTTCAGATCCTGCGTTACTACAAACCTTTTGCTTTTTTTGGATCGATTGCCTTGTTCGCCATGTTGCTGGGGTTGCTGGCCAGTATTCCAGTTTTTGACGACTGGATTGCGCACCGCTACATCTACCACGTACCCCTGGCCCTGCTGGCGGCAGCGCTGGAAATCGTCGCCTTCATCATGCTGGCGGTGGGCCTGATTCTTGACAGCATCGCGCATCAGCAGAAGATGAATTTTGAGTTGCTGATTTTGTCGAAAGGCTGTGAAGACCGTGCCCGCTAGCGTAATCCGCGCCCGAGGGCGGCGTCCGTGACACGAAGGTTCGCGGTGGTGTTCTGGGCATTGGCCTTTGTCTTTGGGACGCTCCTGTCTTGCCTGATTCCGCCCATGCAGTCGCCCGACGAGACCAGCCATGTGGCGCGCGCCTACCTGGTGGCACAAGGGCAGTGGCGGCTACAGCCAGCACCGGAACACGTAGCCCCGCCGGCGGACGCCCAGGTCGCTGCCTTTGTGCGGCGCTTGGGAGGGCAAGCAGATGCGGGCGGATCGGTTGATGCAGGGCTGTTGCGGTTCATGGCGAACAACCTGAATCTGGCACTTGATGCCAAGCTGCGTCTTTCGGCTACCGAACAAGAGCAGCTTTCACGGTTGCGCTGGTCAAACGAAAGGATCCATTTCTCGATTCCACGGACCGGCTATTATTTTCCGCTGGTCTATGCGCCCCAGGCGGTCGGGTTTGCTGTTGGCATGGCGCTGGACTGGAGCATCGAACACTCTTATCAATTGGCTCGTAGCGTCACTTTGCTGTTCTGCACGGTGCTACTGGCGGTGGCTTTTCGACTGGCGCCGCAGAGTCCGCTGGCGCTCGCGACCCTGATGCTACCAATGAGTCTGTTTCAATTGCTATCACCAACGCTCGATGGGTTAACGACGTCGCTGGGGTTGCTGACGATCAGTCTTTTTCTTCGAAAGACGGCCGGTCCCGGGTCCAATTCCTGGGTTTCTTCCGCGTTGTTGGCCGCCTGTCTATTTGTTTTGGTGAGCAGTCGAACCCATTTGTTGCCGTTGCTGCTGTTTCCCTTCTTTGTAGCCTGGCGACAAAGGTCAATGCGTGACCTCTATCTTGCCGGGATCGTCACCGCCAGCGCACTGGCCTGGGTTTTGTTTGCATTGCAATCGACTACGGATACGCTGATCGTTCGAAGCCAATCGAGCAGCCAGTTGTTGGTCCATTACGCGATGCATCCCGAGGCCTTCTTCAAGATTGTTGGAGCCTCCCTGTCCAACCCGGAGTCGGCAAGTTTCTATCAACAATCCTTCATCGGCATCCTGGGCTGGCTCGACACCGTCTTGCCAGCCCCCTTCTACTCGGTGCTGTGGATCGGCCTGGCTGTCTGTACGTTGGCTTCCATGAGGTTCCCTGATTCTGGTGGAAGTCAAGGCGCGCGATGGCTGCTTCTGGTTACAGCAATAGCCTCGGTCGGCTTGATCTTTCTGTCTCAACTGGTGACGTGGACGCCGCACCCAGCAACGCTGATCGAAGGGGTGCAAGGGCGCTATTTTGTGATGCCGATGGTGCTGTTGGCCTTTGCCCTGAGCGGTTTCCCTGCCGTTCAGACCCGCCTTCGGCGTCGGCTGGCCGCGTTTGCCCTGACTGGGTTTGCATTTTCTTCGCTGGCAGCACTGACCATCACTTTGCTCAGCCGCTATCATTGACACGCGAGTCCCGCTCTGCCAGAGCGGTCCATTTTTTTCTCAAAGTCCATTGGAATCCGATTTCACTCCCTACAGTGCCAGTTTGTGCCTGCCCGCCCAGTCCGTGCTGGTGTTGGCGCCGCATCCGGATGACGAGGTGTTTGGCTGTGGTGGCGCTATTGCTCAGCACGTCCGCAGTGGTCAGCCGGTTTGCGTGGTGGTATTGACCGACGGGGCACTGTACGCTGACGTCGAGGTGCGCCAGCAGGAGAGCCGGGCGGCCGCCCAGGTGCTGGGCTATGGCGCCCCGGAGTTCTGGGGTTTTCCGGACGGAGGGTTGAGCTACTCTGATGAGTTGGCGCAACGTCTCGCGGACAGGATTGCACAGTGC
The DNA here is from genome assembly GCA_964355195.1 of uncultured Rhodoferax sp. Classification (GTDB taxonomy): domain Bacteria; phylum Pseudomonadota; class Gammaproteobacteria; order Burkholderiales; family Burkholderiaceae_C; genus Rhodoferax. The sequence continues at coordinate 9,950 of CAYHDD010000055.1, forward strand.
GGTGCCGATCTGGTCTATGCCCCATCGCCATGGGAATATCACCCGGACCACAGGCAAGCCCAGCTACTGGCCACGGAAGCGGTGCGCCGCTCGACGCCGGAGCTGCGTTTGGC
>CAYHDD010000056.1:0-3630 GCA_964355195.1 uncultured Rhodoferax sp.
CAGAATACGCCGGATGTGCCACCCGAGTACAGCTTCAAGGACACGATGGACTCCTGGAAAGTGATTGTTCCGGTGAAGGACCGGCCGACCAAGCAAATGAACAAGTTCAACCTGAAGAACATGTTCTCTGTCACCCTGCGCGACACCGGCGAAGTGGCCTTGATTGACGGCGATACCAAAGACATTCGCAGCATCGTCAAGACTGGCTACGCGGTGCATATTTCGCGCCTGTCCAAGTCGGGGCGTTATGTGTACGTTATTGGTCGCGATGGACGCCTGTCCTTGATCGACCTGTGGATGGAAAAGCCATCGGTGGTGGCAGAAGTCAAGATTGGCTTTGACGCGCGCTCGGTGGATACTTCCAAATTCAAGGGCTTTGAAGATCTGTACGCGATCGCCGGTTCCTATTGGCCACCACAGTACGTGATCATGGACGGTGACACGTTGAAGCCGCGCAAGGTGGTCAGCACCCGTGGCATGACGGTAGATGGTGAATACCACCCTGAACCCCGGGTCGCGTCCATCAGTGCTTCGGAGATCAAGCCAGAGTGGGTGGTCAACATCAAGGAAACCGGACAGATCTTGTTGGTGGATTACTCAGACATCGAAAATCTGAAAACCACCACCATCGCCTCGGCCAAGTTCTTGCATGACGGCGGTTTTGACGCCTCCAAGCGCTACTTTCTGGTGGCCGCCAACGCCTCCAACAAGATTGCCGCCGTTGATTTGAAGGAAGGAAAACTGGCTGCCTTGATTGACGTCGCGAAGATTCCTCACCCGGGTCGTGGTGCCAACTTTGTGCATCCGAAATTTGGTCCGGTTTGGGCCCCCGGTCACTTGGGTGCCGATGTGGTGACCCTGATCAGCACACCGTCCGTCAATGCGAAGTATGCAGCCTACAAGCAATACAACTGGAAGGTTGTGCAGGAGGTCAAGCACGTCCCGGGCAATCTGTTTGTGAAGACGCATCCCAAGTCCAACCATCTGTGGGCCGACTCTGCACAAAACGCCGACAAGGAAACCGCCGAGTCGGTATCCGTGTGGAAGATGAATGACCTGTCCAAACCCTTCAAGACCATCAACGTGGCGAAGGACTCCGGTTTGCCGGTGACCAAGGCAACGCGCCGCGCCGTGCACCCCGAGTACAGCGCGGACGGTACCGAAGTCTGGATATCCTTGTGGGGCGGCAAGACCGATCAGTCTGCCATCGTGGTGTATGACGACAAGACGCTGGCGCTGAAAAAGGTGATCACGGATCCGAAAATCATTACACCAACCGGCAAGTTCAACGTCTACAACACGCAGCACGACATTTATTGATTGATTGACTGTATTGAGTTGCTGCACGGGCAAAGGGGCGCCAGCCTCTTTGCTCGCCTTGGAAGGAAATTGAAATGAATATGAAACTGGTGTTGGCGCTGATCGTACTGGCTCTCGCTGGCCAGAGCACGGCGGCAGACGTAAGTTACCGCGGACAGATTCGCGCATTGATCAAGGCGCAGTGTTCGGAGTGTCACGGCGATAAATCCCCGACGCTGGCCGAGTTCGAACTGGACAAGGAAAAGTACAAAGAAGACAAAACCGGTCCGCGTTTCGATAGTTATGCCGATTTGGTCGCCGTGATTGTCTGGCCTGACGCCGGCGCACTGATGCGGCGACTGGACGACGGCAGCAACACCGAGGACAAGAAGAAGGGCAATATGTACAAGTATCTGGGGGAATCAGATGCCGAGCGCGCTTCCAATTTGTTGATGATGAAAGGCTGGGTGGGTGAGGGTGCCTGGAAGCTGAACCGTTGGTCCCAGGATCGCCATGTTCCCGGCATCACGAAGGAAGAGTTGAATAAGCTCAAACTTAAGTACTGAACTGGGACCAACTCTGAGTTTGCCGTCATGCGGGGGGCGCTTCCATGTTGACCCGGAATATTCGTTACAGACGACTTCTGCCATTGATGGCGCTTGTCGGCGCTGTTGCACTGGCACAGCAAGCGGTGGATGTGACGATCCAGGACTACCGCTTTTCCCCCCCGGAAGTTCGCATCAAGGTTGGTGATTCGGTGCGCTGGGTTAACCGCGAAAAACGCACCAGTCACTCGGTGGTGTTCCAATCGGAAGGTGGACTCGAATCAGATCGGCTCTTCCCGGGCGAACACTGGCAACGCACGTTCACCCAACGCGGCAGCTATCACTACCGCTGTGGTCCCCATGAGGAAATGAAGGGACTCATCATTGTCGAGTAGGGCATCGGCTTACTGCACCCCGTAGTGAGCCAGGCGCGCCAGGTCGATGATGCGGATATCGCGCTTGTCGATCTCGATCAGCTTTTGTGCCTCAAGTTCGTGCAGAACCTTGGAGAAATATTCGGGCGTCAGGGACAGCCTTGACGCCACGGTCGCCTTGCTCACTTGCAGTGATACGGTGAAGCCCGGTTCAGCGATTTTGTGATCGGCTTGACGCTCTCGCAGGAGGTAGCCGATGACGCGCTGCATGCCGCTGTGCAGGGCGCCGGACTCGATATCGTGCACGAGCCCGTGCAGGCGTCTGGAGATGCCCGCCAGCATGCGCATGCAAAAGCGTGGATCGCGCGAAATCTCGTCCAGCACCGACTGTTTGCTGACGGTCAGCAACAAAGTGTTGGCGAGCGCTTCGGCGTTCAAAATATAGGGCTTGTCGGTAAACATCAGCGCTTCCGCGAAGCTGTGGCCGGGTGCCACCAGCTCAATCACCTTTTCCTGTCCGGTGGGTGATATGGCAAACAACTTGACCTGTCCCGAGATCACGACGTGAAACTCTTCACACGGCTGGCCGAACCGGAAGATGGCATCACCGCGGGTCAGTCGGCGTACCTGGCAACCTTCGGCAACGCGCTCCAGTTCGGCAGGCGACAAGTCGTGAAATAGCGGTAGTACCGCCAGAAAGCGGGGAATATTGAAATCGCCAACGTCCATCTATTTTGTCTCCAGTCTCGACGGGTGCCAAGACTGGCGCATTGTAAAGTGGAGATGAAGATGGGACTTCCTGGGAACAAAACCCCGGGAACAAAGCCCTTGAGGCGTCTATGTTTTCTGCTGATGTTCCGGCTGTGCTGCGCTGTGGCCGTGTTTGACCAGTGACACCAGGGCAGCTGCGAGCAGGGGCGCGAGCAGGGCATGGAACAAGGAAAGCCCGAGTGTGCGGCGGTCTTGCGCCATGAGCACATAACCGACCAGCGCCTGGGTCGCCAGCAGGCCTGCGACTACCAAACTGCGATGGCGCTGACCCGGCCTGTTGAATTGATCGAACAAAACGACGCCAGTCAGGATGAGCACGAACGCAACGCTTGCCAAGTGCACAAAGCCCGGCCACTGCAGCCCCTGCATGGCCCAGGCACTGGTGGCAGCACCGCTGGAGACTTGCATCAGCAGTGCGACCAGCGCCGCCCAGGAAAACCCGTCCAGCGGTGCGGGCCGGCACAGGCCCAGGCGGGCGGCTTCCCGCAACCACCAGAACGACATCAGCAAGAGCAGGCCGAAGCTCACGTTCAACACGGTGACGGCGCCCAGGCGGTAGCCGCTCGTGAGGGGGCCGATGAGCGCCAGAAGCAGGGTGCAGGCGACGACCCAGGCAGTCGGCTTTGCCCACTGCGGCGCCT
>CAYHDD010000056.1:3730-10048 GCA_964355195.1 uncultured Rhodoferax sp.
AGAAGCAGGGTGCAGGCGACGACCCAGGCAGTCGGCTTTGCCCACTGCGGCGCCTCGCTGCGGCAGCGCCAGCACAGCACGACGGCCGACAGCGCGAGCAGGGCCACGCCCGACGCCGACAGACGGTGCAGCAGACGCGCCGACTGCTCAAGCAGAGGTGCCAGCGACGAACTGGCGTGCCCCACCGGATCGAACACGGTGGTCAGGCGCAGCAGGATGCTGGCCGCCAGAATGAGCAGAGCCAACAGCGCACCCACAGTGCCAATGCGCTGGAGCCAGCGCTGTGAGCGCGTGGCGGCGGAAGTCGCGGGTCGTGTGCGGTCGGTCATGGCTCAAACCGCGGCTCTGGAGCGCAAGGCGCGCAACACGATGACCAGAAACAGGATGCCGCCGACAATCGCGATCAAGCCACCCAGGCCCATCAAGCCCATGCCCCAGACTTCGCCGGCCGAACGCAGTACCTGGTCCGCGCCCGCCACTTTGCGCTGCACGCCGTAGCCGCCCGACCAGACCAGACCGACGATGTGCATGAGCTGACCGACGCCGTAGATTACCGGCTGCCAGGTCGCCCAGCGCGACATCGGGGCTGCAAAACCGAGCTTGGGCAACAGGCGATAGACCATGCCCATCATCGCCAGGGTGACGCCGACGATGCAGCCGTGGTAGTGCGCCGGAATCCGCACATTGCTGCCGCTGATCATGAAACCAATGGCACCACCGGCGCAAAAGAGTGCCAGCGAGGCGATCAGACTGCTGCGCAAAGGGCGCGCCGCAGGCTCCAGGACGGGCATCGGCCAAATCGACCATAGCACGGCCAGCGCAATCGGACCGATCACCAGGCCGCCGCCGTAACGCATCAGCAATGTTTGCAGGCGGTGGTGCTCGATCGTCGCGACCTCGTAGGCGAGGTAGATGATGGGCGTCAGAAAGACCGCCAGCAGGGCGATGGCGAACAGCAGGGTCACCACGCGTGGCGACAGGCGCAGTGGCCTGCCGAGCGAAGAAGCCAGCCAGATCCAGCCAATCAACATCAGCAGCGTGTAGGCAAATTGCAGCGCATGACCACCACCCCAGAACAGCAACTCATAGTAGGCCCGCGGGTCGAGGCTGCGGGGCAGCGTCAGCCAGGACCAGACGAAAGCCAGCACCGCGATGGACGTGGCAACCATCGCCGCGTTGAGGCCGAAGCGCAGCGCGCCCTGGCCACTGATGTGCATGCCCACCGGCGTCGCCGCCAGCATCGAGCGCAGACACAGCAGTGCGATGCCCAGACCGAACAGCGTCAAGCCGATCAGAAAGACGCTGCCGTCGAGCACCGGGACGTAATTGGCCATCACCGGTGTCGCCGTTCCAACAAAGGGTGCCAGACACATCAACAGGGTTCCCAGCGTGGCCAGGCCGAAGGCGGACCATGCCAGCGAGGACCAGCGTGTTGTACCGCTCAGCGTCCAGAGCGCACCGCCAAAAGCCAGAAACCAGACCAACACCGACAGGTCAACGTGCACCACCAGCGCGACGCGAAAAAAGTCAGCCACGGGAAACAGCGTTTGCAACTGTGGCGTGCGCGAAAGCACCAGCAAGATGGAGAACAGTCCGGAGGCCAGCAGGGCGGCCAGGCCCAGCGCCAGCCAGGCCATGGCGAGCGTCTTGCGTGAGTCCTGCGGCACATCAAGGTCGAACTGGAAGCCGGTTGCCGTCGCAACCGGTGTGGCCGGGAGAGGTTGTATCGGTTCGAGCGCCGCGCCGGGTGCATTGGCTGGAGAGTCCATCATTTGGCAGTGATTCTTTCGGGTAGAGGGGGACTGGCTGCGTTCGGATTCGCCGCCCGTTGGCGCACGCTGGCGAGCGCAGCGCCAGCGCCGAGCATATCGCGGCCCGACCACACTACTTCAATTTGCTCGCGCCGAACCGAGCTGCGCAGACGCGGCTCGCGCAGGCCGAGCAGGCGTTCCTGCACCCAGCGGTCGCCCAAACGGTATTCGCAGTCGCCCTCGCGGCAACCGCTGACGACGACGCCACAGGCGCCCAGGCGCAGCGCGTATTCAATGAAGCTTGGCGGCAACATGGCGGCGCATTGCAGGTTCAGCACGGCGGTGGAGGCGTCTGACAGCGCGTTGAAATCAGCCGCCTGGCGGCAGCCAAAAAGCACAACTTTACGGGCACCACCGAGGGCCGCGACTTTGTGCCTTAGCTCATCGCGCAGAGTCGCCAGTGCCGTAGCGGGCAATTCAATGCCCGAGATCAGGGTCTGGCTGCGCCGCAAAGGCGTTGAGGACGGGCAGGAGCCGACGCAGATGCCGCAGCCCGCACACAGGTCGGCGTCAACTGCGACCTGCATCGCATAGCGGCTGGTGTCGCTGCGCGCGACCATGGTCAGTGCGCCAAACGGACAATCGGCGACACAGCGCGTGCAGCCGTTGCAGTGGTCCAGATCCACCTGGGCCGGGGCAGCTTGAGCGTGCCCGCGCAGCAGCGGCAGCAATGCCAGCGCGAGCGTCAGCAGGGCGGCCAGCAGCCAGACGCCGCCGGCCGACAAGGCGTCCACCAGGGGGTGCAGGAACTGGTAGAACCAGTCGAGCGACAGTTGCTGCGGCGTGTGACCGGTGTCGGCCGGGCCCAGGCTCAGCACCGGAACCATCAAGGCGAGCAACGCCAGCATCAGCAGACTGGCCAACAGGAGTGAGCGGGGCGGCCAGATGCGCACCTGGCTGAGCCGCTGCACATGAACCCACATGGCGGCCAGCAAGAGCAGGGGCAGGCCGATGTGAACGAACATGATGAGCGAAAAGAAGCGGTCGTTCAGGGCGTCGCTGGTGAGAAAGTTGCGTGCCAGCAAGTCGGCCCCGATGGGCAGCTCTTGCAACCACTCGGCGGTCGCCGTGACGCTGAAGATGGCGCGCTGATCCCACAACAGCCACAGACCGGTGAGACCCGCGATCCACAGCATCCACAGCAGCGGCAGCCCGGTCAACCAGGAGAACCAGCGCACACCGCGAAAGTGACCACGCAGGCCTTCGCGCAGCAGGTGTGCCAGCGTCAGCAGCATGCAGGCGTCGGCCCCGTAGCGGTGCAGGCCGCGCAGCAATCGGCCCAGGCCCGACGGGTCGTTCTGCAGGCGCAGTCCGGATTGGTAAGCCCCGCTGACGCTGGTGTCGTACAAGGCGTAGGCGACGATGCCGCTGGCCACCACCAGCGCCAGACAGAGAAAGGCCAGCGCGCCCAAATGGCGCCAGGGGTTGTTGGCGGGCTCGAACGCGTGATCGAAGCTGCTGGTCAACAGCTCATCGGCCACGCGCAGCGAACGGGTCACGCGGCCCATGTCAACCGCTGGTGAAGACGAAGCCACCGCTGGCGGTCAGAAAGTCGACGATCAGCACCTGACCCGGCGCCAGCGTGACGCTCTGGCTCTTGGAGAAGTTGATGGTGCCATCCGGGCCATCGGCCAGGCGGGCGCTGAATTGGTGTGTTCCAGCCGGGATGGTCAGGCGCCGGTAAACAGTGGCGGCACCGTCCTTGCGCAGACCCAGCGGCGGTGTGCTGACGCGGTACAAGGCCTTGCCGTCCATGTCAAGCTCGACCATCACTGACGCGCGTTCACGCGGGCAATCCATCTTGTTGCGCATGTTGGGCTCGACCTTGGCGAGTTCTTCGGCGCTGCGCTCGCGGCAGGCAAACTTGAGTTGCCCCGAGTGGCTGAAGGAAAGCTTCAGGACCGCTTCCTGATCGCCCAACTGGCGGTACAGCGGCGCATTGGAGAAGTAACCGACGACAGCGGCGAAAGCGGCGTAAGCCAGCGCCTGAAGGCCATAGCGCACGGACTTGGGCAGGGGACTAGACATGGGAACCTCCGAGCTTGACCAACTCCGCATTCGTGCTCTGCACAGGCTGTTGCGGTGCGAGGTGGAAAGCATCCGAAAAACAATCATCGCTAGACAGACCACGCTTTGCAAAAGCGGGTTGCGCGGCTTGCACCATGAGCACCGAACCGCAGGCGTAGACCTGGTGCGCCGAGAGGTCGGGGTAATCCGCCAGAATGGCCTCGTGGACGAGGCCGGTGCGGCCGCTCCAAGTTTCGTCCGCCCGCGGCGCCGAGAGCACCGGCACAAAGCGGAAGTTGGCGTGTTCGCGTGCCCATTTTTCCGCCAATTCACCGAGGTACAGGTCACGCTGACTGCGCACGCCCCAGTAGAGCACGATCTGGCGCCTCAATCCGGTCTGGAAGGCGTACTCCAGCATGCTCTTGACGGGCGCAAAGCCGGTCGAGCCGGCAACAAACAGAATCGGCTTGCTGCTGTCTTCGCGCAGCGTGAAGGCACCCAGCGGGCCTTCAATGCGCAGGCTGTCACCGACGCACATCGTGCTGAAGACACTCGGCGTGAAGCGTCCACCTTCGACGCGGCGCACATGCAGTTCGATGTCGGCACCGGCGTGCGGTGCACTGGCGAAGGAAAAGCTGCGCCGCGCACCGTCGCCGAGGATCAGGTTGATGTACTGGCCAGCGTGAAACGACATCGATGAGCCGCCATCGAGTTGCAGGTCCAGACGCATGACGTCGTCGCTCAGCAGCTCCAGGCGCGTTACGCGTGCCACGTACTGCTTGATCGGCGCGGCACGTGCGCCGACCGGCACGACATAGGCGATCTCGACATCACTCAGGGGCTCGGCGCAGCACAACAGCGTTTGACCGCTGGCGCGCTCGGCGGCGCTGAGGGCCGATTCCAGATGGGGCAGCAACTTCACGCTGCCGTGCTTGAGCGTGCATTTGCAGACCCCGCAGGCACCGTTGCGGCATTCGAAGGGCATCGGCAGGCCCTCGCGCAGGCCCGCGTCGAGCAGGGTTTCGCCGGCGCGCAGCGTGACGATGCGGTCATCCGGATGAACTGCCATGCTCAGGTTCGCAGAACCGCTGCTGCGCCTCGGCGGCAGCCAGGGCAGGAGCAGCAAGAGCGCGGTGGCGCTCAGCACCAGCAACCAGGTGTTGACCGGGCCCCAGTGCCCAATGAGGGCGTAGGTTGGCAGGTAGAACCAGTCGAACTCGAGCAGCGGTACGACCGTTCCCATGTCGGCCGTGGCCTGACTGAGGGCTGGCTTGAGCAGGGATAGCAGGGTCAACGAGGCCATCAGGCCGATCATCAAGGCGCGCGGCGGGTTGGTCTTGGCGCCCGGTACACGTTGCGTGTGCACCCACAGCAGCGCCAGCACGCTCAGTGGCAGACCAATGTGCACAAAGGAGAGCAGGGAGAACAGGCGATCACTGACGTTGGCATTGCTGATGAAGTTGCGCGTCATGGAGCCGCCGATCACCGGCAGAACGTCAAACCATTCAGTGGTGGCCGTGACCACAAACTGCGCCAGTCGGTCCCATGGCAGCATGTAGCCGTTGATGCCCGAGGCGTAGGTCAGCCAGAGGATCACGACGCCCGAAATCCAGGAAAACCAGCGATAGCCACGGTACCGATCGAAGACGAAATGACGCACCAGGTGCAACACAATGACCAGCACCAGCGCGTCCGAAGCGTAGCGGTGCAGGCTGCGCAGCAAGCCACCGGCGTAGGCTTGTCCGTGCGTCAGAGCCTGCACCGAGGCATAGGCGTGCACGACGCTGGTTTCAAAGAACGCATACAAGTACAGACCGGTGCCGACGACAAGCCAGAACAGAAAATAGGCGATGGCGCCGAGGTGATAGAACGGGTTCTGGCGTTCACCGAAAAGCAGATTGAACAGGCTTTCGACGCCGAGAAACGCGCGTTGTCCGAGGTTGGAAGAAGTGTTGGTCATGAAGCTCTGCGCTGTGCAGCCCCGGTCTTGCTGTGGGGCGGTGGTCGCTTGAAAAGGGTTGCGAAGTGAATTTGGCCGTTCGATCAGGCGAGCGCCTTGTTCGGAGGTTTGGATTGCTGGCGCCGTGTGCGCCTTTGCGTGCGCCACTCGGCCAGGAAGAACCAGATCATCGCGAGCGCAAAGGTGACGCCACCGGCGACTTCGATCAAGAGACCGTATTGAACGCGGTAGGTGCCCGTCTTGGGGTCGTACACGGTGCACAGAATCCGGATTCGGTCGATCACGTCGTCGAGCTGCAGCTGCTGCGCTACCGGCGCGTTGTTGAGCAACTGCTTGATCGGTTCGCCGAGTGAGTCGGCATTGAGGTCGACGCCATAGATCTGGCGGTAGATGCGACCTTGTGCATCCAGCAGCGTGGCCTGCAGTACGTGATCGAAGCCGGCCGGTGTGGCCTTGTAGCTGAAGCCAAATTCACGGGTCAAGGGCTCGACAATCGAGCTGTGCGGACTCAGAAATTCCCAATTGGGTTGGTCAATTCGG